>CAXMQV010000100.1:0-19501 GCA_964195905.1 uncultured Gammaproteobacteria bacterium | reverse complement strand
CGAACGCGCCGGTGTCTCCAAGTCACTCGTGTCACTGGTTCTCCGCGTATCACCAAATGTGAGCGATAAGTCGCGCGCAGCCGTTGAGGAAGCCATTGAGGAACTCGGCTACCGACCGAGCGCCATGGCCCGCAGCCTGGTCAACCGCCACTCCGGAGTGGCAGGCATCGTCACCTCCCACGCCATCGACTACTTCTACGCCGGCATAGTCGACGGGGTGTCTTCGTACATCACCGAGAATGTGCTCGACCTCGTCCCCCTCATCCTTCACACCCATTACGACCCGGCCGAGGAGAAACGCACCATTGACAAGTTCCTCGAACTCAGGACGGAATGGCTGATGCTCATGGGGTCACATCAGTCCGATGAGGCCATCGAGCGCCTGGGGCGAGAGACACCGACCGCCTTGATCAGTCGACGGCTTGAGTCAGAGTCCGTCGACGTCGTGGTAACCGACGATGAGATGGGGGGAGCCATTGCTACCAGACACCTCCTCGACCTCGGACATCGGTACATCGCCCACATCACAGGTGGCGACCGCGTTGGCGCAAAGGCGCGTGAGACCGGCTATCGCCGCACGATGGAGGAGGCCGACTGCGAGCCCATCGTCGTGGAGGGCACGTTCTTCCGGTCGGGCGGCGCCAAGGGTGCCAGACGGCTTCTCGATGCGCCGAGCCAACTGCCGACGGCAATCTTCGCCGCCGCCGACCTGGCAGCCATTGGCGTGATCGGCGTCCTCAAGAAAGCCGGCCGCCGGGTGCCCGATGACGTATCCGTCATCGGCTATGACGACATTGAACTTGCAGGGCTGGAATTGATCGACCTGACAACCATCAACCAGCCTGCGAGGCTGATGGGAGAAACCGCAGTCCGACTCCTCTGTGACAGGCGGGATAGCGGCAGCCTGAAGGGTCAGACGGTAGTCATGGAGCCAACCCTGGTCATCCGCTCCACCACCAAGGCCATCTAGCCGAAACCGGCGATCGCCCGATCGCCTGCTCACTTGGTTCAGCCGGTTGCCCACACTATCTAGCCGAAACTGGCGATCGCCCGATCGAGGAGAAAGCCGAGTTGTTCACGCCGGCTGTTGGCGGTGTCTAGGAGATGGGGCTCGAATCCGGCCAACTCGAGGACCGACGGATCACTTTGTGCCATCGCCCTTGACGTTGAGCCTGCCTGATCGCGAGCACTCCGCAGATTGTCGATGTTGCCCTGGGCCAAGGTGACGAGATCTTCTATGGCATCACCAGCCGGAATCTCAGCTTCGACGAGCACATACGCCCGGTGCAAGAGACGGTTGCCGATATCCATGCCCCCCTATCGGCAGGCTCACGATTTTTCTGGAGGGCTCGATAGACCCCAGACCCCAGACCCCAGACCCGAGACCCCAGAACGATCAGCGGTCATTCAGCCTTCTGGCCGGGGACTGGGGGCCGGGGACAGGGGACTCGTCTAAAAGTTCTCCACCGGCATTGCCATCAAGCCGCCGTCCTCGGTTTCCGCGAGCTCGCGACGGAGCTTGAGCTTGGGGAGCACCGTCCTGGCGAAGTGGCGGGCCGAGGCGATCTTCCCCTCGTAGAAGGCGTCTTCGCCACCGGCGAGAGAGAGATGGGCAATCTCGGCGTGTCGCAGCAGCAGCCAGGCGATAACCACCTCGGCCAGGCTCTCGAGCAAGTCGTTGGCATGCAAGGTCGGCCTGTAGATCTCCTCGGGATTGCTCTGAGATGCCATCAACGGCCCGATCATGGCGTTCAGATGACCCTGCACCTCCTCGAGCGCAACTCCGAGCAACTCTCGCTCGACCTCGAACGGATCGTCGCCGCCGCCGCCCTTCACCATCTCCATCATCTCGGCCGAAAGGGAGGTGAGGGTTTCGCCCTGGTCCCTAACGATCTTGCGGAAGAAGAGGTCGAGCGCCTGGATGCCGGTGGTGCCTTCATAGATCGTGTCGATCTTGGCGTCCCGGATGTACTGCTCCATGGGATAGTCCATCGTGTAGCCGGAGCCGCCGAGCACCTGCAACGATTGCGACAGCAGGTAGTAGGCCTTCTCGGATGAATAGCCCTTGATGAGCGGCAGCAACAGGTCGTTGCGGCGCTCCCAGGCATCTTCATCGGGGAAGCGACGGGCCTGATCCTGGATCCAGGACCCGTAGTAGGCGAGCGCACGCAAGCCCTCGGCGTGGGCCTTCTGGTCCATCAGCAGGCGGCGCACGTTCGGGTGGTTGATGATCTCGACCCGGGGAGCGGTCTTATCGGTGGCCTTGGTGATATGGGCACCTTGCTTGCGCACCTTGGCGTATTCGAGCGCATTCAGGTAACCCGTTGACAGGGTGGCCGTGCTCTTGACGCCGATGAGCATGCGAGCGTTCTCGATGACCCGGAACATTTGACGGATGCCGTCGTGCACACCGCCCACGAGATATCCCACCGCCGGCGTGGTCAGGCCGAAGGACAGCTCACACGTGGAGGAGCCTTTGATGCCCATTTTCTTCTCGAGACCGGTGCAGAGAACGCCGTTACGCTCTCCGAGCGAGCCGTCGTCGTTCACGAGGAACTTGGGGACTACGAACATCGATAGGCCCTTGGTCCCGGGTGCCGCTCCCTCCGGGCGAGCCAGCACGAGATGAATGATGTTCTCGTGATAGTCCTCTTCACCCGAGGTGATGAAGCGCTTGACGCCTTCGAGGTGATAGGTGTCACCGTCGACCTGAATGGCCTTGGTGGTGCCGGCTCCCACGTCCGAACCGGCGTCCGCCTCGGTGAGGACCATGGTGCCGCCCCATTGGCGCTCGATGCCATTCTTGGCGAATCGTTCAATCTGATCTGGTGTGCCCTCGTCGGCCAGGACGGTGGCCATGAGGCCACCGGAGATGTAGAAGTAGGCGCCGGCATTTGCTCCAACCAGCAGTTCGGCGACCGCCCACCCGAGCGACGGCGGGGCCGCGAATCCGCCCAATTCGGTCGGGTAGCTGATGCGGTCCCATCCACCTTCATATATGGCATCGAGGCTCTTCTTAACCCCGTAGGGGAGCTCGATCTCACCGTGGTTGAGCTCAAGAGGCGTGCGATCGGCTTCGACGAAGCTGGCTGCGAATTCCTCACGGGCGAGGCGGTCGACCTCCCGCAGCACGTCGCGGGCGGTTTCCTCATCCATGTGTTCGAACGGCGCATCACCAAGGTAGTCATGGGTCCGATAGGCCTCGAACAGGTTGAATTCGATGTCCCGCAGGTTGGTCTTGTAGTGATGCTCCTGTGACATGACGCTCCTCAGGTCGGCGCTCACCAGGCGGCGCGTGGTTCGGTCGCTTGTTTTTGAGTATACGCTCTATTTTGAGCGACAAGTCCAAGTCTGTCGGACGACCGACTACCGATTCCATCGGTGATTTCGACGATTCCCTCAACTGCGGGGAGGCGCAGCGACTACATTTCCCTTCCATGGCTCGCTATCTACCCGGTCTCCAGACTCGCGATCGCATCCTGGAATCAACCCGCTGGCTGCTGGCCCGGGTCGGCCTCGACGGCACGACCCTGGCGGCCATCCTCGACCGCGCCAAGGTTCGATCGGGGAGCTTCTACAACCTGTTCGACTCAAAGGACGAGGCGATCCTCACAGTGATAAGGGAGGCCATCAATGCGGTCGACCCCCATCCCGATGGGGTCGGGAAGGACACCGTCGAGGAGCTGGTCGACGCCTACGTCGAATTCATCACCGGCCAACCGACCCTCGCCAAGATCTACCTGCAAACGGCGGTAGGGGGCGCCATGAACGATGAGGCCCTCGCACACCGCGTCATCAGTCATCACGAAGCGCGGGTCTCCCGGTTGGCCGATGCCATTCGTCGGCAAACCCGCACCTCGAAGGCGAAGTCGCAGCTCGAAGCCGAGCTTCTGCTGGCCGGGCTCACCGGGCTCGCCTTCCATTGGCTGCTGGATCCCGATTTCGACATTGCCGCTCGCGCCAGGGATCTCATGGCATCCCGCTAGCGGCCGGTGAGACCCCCCGTCTAATGTGACCGGCACAGGACCGGGAGGATCCATGTCGGATAGGCCGATTGCCGAGCAGATCGCCGAGTTGGATGCGGATGAGCGCCGGCTGGTCGAGGCCACTGCCCTGGCCGGAAGCCCCGTCCCACTCACTGTGGCTGTTCAACTCGGCGCCTGGGACGAATCACAGCTGCTCGACGTCGGAGATCGCCTCAGTGCCCGGGGACTGATCGGGCAAACCGCTGAGGGATTCACACCCACGGCCGCCGCCGCCGAAGTGCTGGAAGGCATGGGTGAGATGCGGCGCTCGGCCACCTCCGGAGCACTGGCCGACGCCTTCCAATCAACGGGAGCCGGCGCCGCCGTCGTTGGACCCCTGCTGGCCGGCGCGGCCCGCTGGAGTGAGGCCCTCGCCCCCCTCGCCGAGGCCGGCCTCGATGCCGTGGAGCACAGCCGCATGAGCGAAGCCCTTCCTCTCCTCGAGCAGGCAATCCGGGCCGTCGAGGAAACCAACTCGGAGGACAACAATCTGCGAGCACAGCTCCATTTGGGTCGGGCGCAGGCCTATCGCCTCATGGGCCGGTCGAACGAAGCGGTCGCCGATGCCGCCGAGGCCAGCCGCCGCGCTGAGGGCAGCATCCTCACCGAAGCCTTCGAATGGCAGGCTCGTCTCGCCGACGACCAGCAGCATTCCCAGGACGCCGACGGCTACCTGGCAGCCGCCCAGTTCACGGCGGTGGATGATCCCGGCCGACTCGGCAGCCTGCATTCGTTCCGGGCCCGCACCCTCGGCCGCATCGGCTACCCCAACGAGGCCGAGGCCTCTCATGACAAAGCCACCGCCTTGCTGGCCGAGCACGGAACTGCCGAGCAGCGCACCCGGGCGAAATACGACCAGGCGTGGGTGGCATTCGACCAGGGCCGGGCCCAGGACGCCGCCGACCAGTTCGCCGCTCTCGCCGATGAGTTGACCGAGCACCAGGCCGCCGAACTGGCCGACCGTGAGGTGTGGCTCGCTCGCTCGCTGTTCGCGGCCGGCAAACCGGTCCAGGCCGAAAAGATCCGGCGACGGGCCATGGCCAGAGCCGAGGAGATCGGCGCCTTCGGGCCCATCTTCCTGGGACACATGGCATTGGCCGAGGGGGCCGGCATGTACGGCGCCTGGGAGGAGTCGCTGCGGGGCGCCGACGACATGCTCGAGGTGGTCCTGTCCACCCTCCCGGCCTGGGAAAACGCCGCCCGCTACCTGCGGGCCAGAGCCCTCAACGGCCTCGGGCGCAATGACGAAGCCAAGACCGAGATCACAGCCGCTCTCGCCGCCACCCCGACGGGCATCAACGGCTGGCGCTGGCGCAACCGTTGCCGGGCTCTCCAGTGGCGCATCGACGTCGCCGCCGGCGGAAAATGGGACGATCTAGCCCCGGCCGACCTCACCGAGGAACTACTGGCCGCCCGCTTCTACATCCAGGCCGTCGAATTGCTCGGCGACCGCGTCAAGCACGAAAAGGATCCCGAGCTGGGCCGGTCGGCGGCTGCATTGGCACTCCGGGTCGGCCAGCCTGTCGAGGCCGCCCGGGCCCTCGCCACCACCAAGGTCTGGTCCGAGCCCGAGGGCGTCGCTACCGCCCACGCTATTCGCAACATCACCGTCCCAGAGGAATGGGCCGACGCCTGGGCTGCCGCCCCCGGGGTCGCCGCCGCCCTGGCCGCACCCGAGGTCGAGGACGCCACCGACGCCGTGCAAGCCATGCAGGCCGACCTCGATGCAGTGTTTGCCGAGGCCGGCCTCGACGTCGAGGACCGCCGCCTCAGCCCCGCCCAGCGCCGGGCGGCCGGACTCCGAATCAAACAGCCTCGCCAGCCGCGCCGCCGCCGTCGCCTCGCCACCTTCGCCTCTGCGGCCGCCCTCGTGGTGGTTGCAGGGACCGCCGGAGCGCTGGCCGCCACGGTGTTCGCCCCCGACACCCCGATCTTCGATATCCCGACCTCGATCGTAACTGTGACCGTTCCGGGCCAGGAGACACCGAAGAGGACCGAAGAGACGCAACTTGAGTGGCCTGACATCGCCGGGTTCGGCGCCTCCCAGTGGGCCTTCCATGGTGAGCTCGACAACCGGGGGTTCAACGGGGAGCGGGATGGGATCTCCACCCGGGTGGGATCACCCAATCTCGACGGCTACTACTGGAAGTTCCCAACCAACGCCCCCATCGACGGCTCGCCATCGGTTCGAGGTGAAACGGTGTACATCGGCAGTGCCAACGAGACCTTCTACACGCTCGATGTGAGGACCGGTCGAGCCGAATGGACCGCCGACGCCGGGGGCCCCATAACCTCGTCGCCCAGCTTCGCATTCGCTCCCCTCGGCGAAAGCGTCGAGGAAGGGGGCGGCGGCAACGAAAACGTTCTGTTCTTCGCCAGCGAAGACGGCACCGTGTACGGCTATCGCACCCGTACCGGCGCCAAGCTGTGGGAGAACAAGGCGGCCGGGAGCGTGACCGCTCCACTCCTCTCCATCGATAGCCGGGTCTTCGTGCCAAGTGAAGACGGGCGCCTGTATGCCTACGAGCAGGTACCTCCCGGCAACCTGTCATGGGTGTATCCGCCGCTCGAAGAGGAGCCCCTCGGGCCGCTGACAGCAGCGCCCCTCTATGTCGACGGCACGGTCATCATCGTGAGCACCGACGGCACGTTTGCCGGTATCGACGGAGCAACCGGTGAACAGGTGTGCAAGAACACGATCAACATCGCCATCGGAGCGGCCCCCGCCATCGTGGACAACGTCGCCTACCTGGCGGCAGCGGGAAGCTTCTATGAGTTCCGCCCCACCACCTGCCAGCTCCTCAATAGCCAGCTCTACGGTGAGTTCCCGGTGTTCGCATCCCCGGTTGTCATGGGCGACATCGCGTACATCACCGATGGGCCGTCGCTGCTGGCGTTCAATATCAAGACCGCGCTCTTCGAGTGGCGGTTCCGTACCTCGGCGACCATCCGGTCCTCGCCGACCGTTGCCGGCGACGTGATCTACTTCGGGAGCGACGACAACTTCGTGTACGCCGTCAATCTGGAAGACGGCACCGAGCGATGGCGGTTCCAAACCGGCGGCGAAGTGCGGTCCTCGCCGGCGGTGGGCGACGGAGTCGTCTATGTGGGCAGCCGGGACGGATTCCTCTACGCCATCGGTGGAGCAGGCGACGGTTCGTAGCCGAGCCGGATCGCCGCCAATCGGAGGTCGGCTTCGGTGTTGATGTCGATGGGTCGCAGTCGATCGACCGTCAACCGGCTCACCCGCTCTGGATTCGTCTCGACCAGGCGCCACAGCAGCCGGTCACCGTCTTCCTCGATGACCTCGGCCAGGGCGTCCGTGGAAATGAGCAGCGGGTGACCGTCGCCGTCCCGGTAGGCAACCAGCGACACCCGATGGATCTCAGGATCCCATGACCCGACAACACCGTCGATGAGGTCACTGGTCACCTCAGGTTGATCGCATACGAGCTTCAGGACCGCATCCGGGGAGTCGGCGACCGCTAGGCCCGCCCGCAGCGACGACATGGTCCCCCGCTCCGGGTCGGGATTGTGGGCCCATACCGCCCGACCGAGGGTGACGGCCGCCCGTACCTCGTCGGCGGCATGGCCGGCAACGACAACAACTCGGTCGAGTCTTGATGCTTCGGCCGCATCAACGATCCACTGGAGCAGCGGCCGCCCACCAATCTCGAGCAACTGCTTGGGGCGGCCCATCCGGGTCGAGGCCCCGGCGGCGACGATCACGCCGACGATGACCGGGGTCACGTGCCGGTGATGTCCTGGGGACGGACCGGCACCCGATTTAGTGCCAGGCCGGTGGCATTGCGAATGGCGGCCACGACTGCGGGCGTTGAGCTGATAGTGGGAGGCTCACCGATTCCTTTGGCCCCGAACGGGCCCCACGGACTTGGCTCTTCGATGAGAACCATCTCGACGTCGGGAGCATCGAGGAAGGTCGGGAGCAGGTAATCGGTGAAGCTGGCATTGAGGATGACGCCCTTCTCGACGACGAGCTCCTCCATGATCGCCAGGCCGACTCCCTGCAGGATGCCGCCCTCGATCTGGCCGCGAACCGACAGCGGATTGAGGGCCAGCCCAATGTCCTGCGCAGTATCGACCTGGACCACCCTCACCAGACCGAGCTCGGCGTCCACGTCGACAACGGCCCGGTGGGCGGCCACCGCGTAATCGGCGTGGAGGACACCCTGGCCGTTCTCATCGGGCTCCTCGGTGGGCGGATGGCGGAATCTCGTGTGGTAGGAAATCGGGCCATCGGCGCACAGTTCGTCAAGCGTCATGATCAGCTCACCGGCCAACCAGACACCCTCTGAGGTCAGATCGTCACCGGCGCCGCGCTCGAGCGCCAGCTTCCGGACCTCGAGCGCAGCCTCGAGCGCCGCCCCGCCTGTCATCTGGGTTTGGCGGGAGGCCGAGGTCGAGCCGGCCGAGCCGATCTCGCTGGTATCGGCGGGCACTACCACGACCTGCTCAACTCCGAGGGCGGTCCGGACTATTTGCTGAAGGACGGTCACCATCCCCTGACCGACCTCGACGGCGGCCGTATACACCTCTACTCCGGTCGGGCTCAGGACCACCCGGGCTTCTGCGAAGTCGTCGAACGCCTCCGAGAAGGCGATGTTCTTGATGCTGACCGCATACCCGACACCGCGGGTCACATACTCAGGGGTCGTCGTGCGCCCGGTGCCACCGGGAAGCCGGCGCGGATCGTCGGAGTTCAGTGGTGGCGGCAGTGGAATGGCGGCGAGTTGATCTATCACCTCGACCGTTGGCAAGGAGGTCTCGATGATCTGGCCGGTCGTTGCCAATGGATCACCGGTGCGCAGGGCGTTGTGCTTTCGCAGTTCGAGTGGATCCATATCGAGCGCGGTCGCCAGCCGATCCATCTGGGCTTCGTGCGCAAAGCACACCTGGACGACGCCGAAGCCGCGCATCGCACCGGTTGGGGGGTTGTTGGTCCGCACCCCGTAGCCCTCGGCATGAACGGAGTCGACTCGATAGGGGCCGGCGGTGAAGTACACGGCGTTGGCGACGACGGCCGGGGTCGTGTCCATGTAGGCGCCGCCATCGAGGATGATCTTCGCTTCCACCTTCACGAGCGTTCCATCGGCATCGGCCTCATGGCGGTACCACATCCGAGCCGGGTGCCGATGGACGTGACCGGGGAAGCTCTCCAGTCGGTTGTAGACCATCTTGACGGGGTGGCCGGTCCGGAGGGCCAGCAAGCACACATGGATGTGAAGCGACATGTCCTCGCGGGCACCAAAGGCACCCCCGATACCGGTGGGATGCTGGCGCACCTGGTCGGCAGCGAGGTCGAGGCTGCGGTAGATCTGACTGTGGTCCTCGTGGGTCCACTGGCTGGTTACCCAGAGGTCCACTCCCCCCTCGCCATCGGGAATGGCAAGGCCGGCTTCGGTACCGAGCGGCGCCTGATCCTGCATGCCGACTTCGTAGTAGCCCTCGACGACCACCGCACCGGTGGCGGCTGGGTCGCCCCGGTGCACAGGGGCGTGCCGGAAGAGCTCGCCCTGTTCGAGTGCCTCCTCCATATCGACGAGCGGCTCGAGCTCCTCCCACTCGATGTCGATGGCGGCAACTGCCAGCCGGGCGGTCTCGGGATCGTCGGCGGCGACGACGGCGACCGGTTCGCCCCAGAAGCGGGCTTCCCCGTCGACGAAGACAGGCTGATCCTGAGTGATCTGACCGAACGTCTTGCGGCCCGGGACGTCTTCCTGAGTGAGCACCGCCTGGACCCCCGGGATGGCAAGGGCGGGGGCGATGTCGAGACGGACCAGCCGGGCTCGAGCGTACGGGCTGCGCAGGGTGGCCCCCCACAGCATTCCTTCGGCGGTGAGGTCTGAGGCGTAGGCGAAATTGCCCGTGACTTTGGGGACTCCGTCCGGCCGCTTGACCGACTCACCGATGCCGCCGCGCACCCGGGTTCCCGTAGTCGTCGTCATCGGCCCGCCAGCTTCTCGAGTGACCGCAGAATGCCGCCGTACCCGGTGCACCGGCAGATGTTCCCCGACAGTGCCTCGCGGATCTCGTCAGTTTCGGGTGTGGGGTTGGATTCGAACAGATGGGCCGCCGCAACGACGAAGCCCGGAGTGCAGAATCCACACTGGACTCCACCGCCTTCGAGCAGCGCCTCCTGAACCGGGTGCAAGGCGTCCTCCTCGCCGAAGCCTTCAACAGTCGTGATGTCGGCGCCATCGGTATCGGCGGCCAGGACCAGGCACGAGCACACAGCCCGGCCATCCATTACGACGGTGCAGGATCCGCACTCGCCTTGTTCGCAGGCATTCTTCGAGCCGGGCAACCCGAGCCCGTCGCGCAAGAGGGAAAGCAGGCTCTGAGAGGTTCCGGCATCCACTGCCCGGTCTTCCCCATTGAGACGGAATCGGATGTCCACTAGGCGAGGCACCTTTCGAGAAGCCGGCGGGCAATGACACCGGCGGCGTGGCGCCGGTAGGACTCAGTCGACCGATGGTCGGTAATGGGGCGGACCTCTTCGCTGACGAGTCGTTGGAACTCGGCCAGGGCGGCTTCGGACGGATCCGTTTCAGCCGAGATCATCTCCTCGGCCCGGCTCATTCGCAAGGTGGTTGGCCCGGCCGATCCGACCGCCACCCGGGTGCGCCCATCATCGAAGCGAAGCACACAGGCCATCACCGCCGAGATCACCATGGCGTTGCGCACCCCGACCTTGCCGAACTCCTGGCGGGCCGGGAGTTCATCGGGAAGGATGATCGAGTGAATGAGCTCTCCCGGTTCGATCGCGGTCATCTTCGGTCCTGTGAAGAACTCGTCCCAACGCAACCGGCGGGAACCGGTGGCGGACCGAAGGTCGATCTCGGCGTCGAGTGCCACGAGGTACGGAAGGCCGTCGCCGGCCGGACTGGCGGTGGCAACGTTTCCGCCGATGGTGCCGGCGGCGCGGATTTGAGGCGAACCGACGGTGCGGGCCGCCTGTGCGAGCGCCCGGAACGGACCCTGTTCGAGACGGGCCCAGGTCACTCCCGAGCCAATGGTTCCGTTCAATTCCTGAAGGTCGCCGATCCGACGCAGGGCGATGACGTGGTCGGGCCGTTTGAGCCCGAAATTGATCTCGACCATGAGGTCGGTGCCCCCGGCGAGCAGCGTGGCGTCGGGCGCCTGACGGAGCGCTTCGAGGGCGCCGGCCAGATCGGTGGGGCGGTCGATATCCACGTCCTGAAACTAGCAACATCCGGTCGCCGGTCGCCTGTCACCGGTCACCGGCTAAGACCGCTTCCCGCTACCCGCTACCTGCTGCCCGCTCAGAAACAACTGAGGCAGTGATCGGTAGATCTGCGACAATACGGCAATGACGGACACTCGCGAGTTGACGAAGCCACGGACCTCGGACCCAACTGATGGGGATGGGGACAATGTGGCCCACTACGTCCGGAAGGACGACATCGTGCGCAGCAACGTCGAGGGCGTTCCGGTCAAGGCGCTATGCGGCAAAGAGTGGATCCCGCACCGGGTGCCGGACGGCTTGCCGGTGTGCGCGACCTGCAAGAAGGTCATGGCGAGCCTGCGCGGCGGTGGAGCCAACTAGTTTCGGGACCCCAGTCCCCAGACCCCCGGACCGGTCATTCTCGAACTGTCGGCTCACTGCGCCGCCGGGTCTTGTGGCTCACGTGGAGCGTCTTGGTTACCCGGGCGACGGTTTCCCCTGATTGGTCAACCACGTTGACCTCGAAGACCGGTTCGACGACCTGCCCGGCGTCGGCCGCGGCCCGTATCTCCGCAACTTGCTCATGCGGAATCTCGAATGCGGCCGACACCGTCCCGCGACCCGGACGACGGAATTCGATCGTTGACGTCTTGTCCCAGACCGCATAGTCCGGCCCGAGTTGATCGATGAGGATGAGAACCAGGAACGGGTCGCACATCGCATAGAGCGATCCGCCGAAGTGAGTGCCGAGGGCGTTGCAGTTGTAGAAGGACAGCTTCATTCGAACCCGGTAAATGCCACCACCAGGATCTGCGGTGACAGCGCGGATTCCGGCGCCGACGAACGGCGGGAAGAGGCTCGGGTGACGGAGGCCCCACTTGAGAACGCGATGGCGAAGGGACACCATCAGTCGACGAGCGTTGCCGCCAGGCGGTTGTGTTCCTCGATCACCGGCTCCAACTCGAGGCCTGCGAGCTGTCGATCGCGGACAACTGCTTCTCCGTGAACGTAGCTGTGATCGACATTGGCGGGGGCGCAGAAGAGGACCGCCGCCACCGGATCGTGGTGGGCTCCGGCGTACTCGAGGCGATTGAGGTCCAATGCGATGAAGTCGGCGGCCTTGCCGACCTCCAGTGACCCGACGTCGTCCCGGCCGAGCACGGCGGCGCCGCCGAGGGTCGCCAACTCGAGGGCGGTCCGGGCGGTCATGAGTTCTGGTGTGCGCGCAAGGTCGGGCGCGGCTCCCAGTCTGGCCAGCAGCATCGCCTGACGAGCTTCAGCGAGCAGATGGCTGCCGTCGTTGCTGGCCGAGCCATCCACCCCAAGGCCCACGTTGACGCCGGCCGCTCGATAGGCCGGGACGGGGGCAATCCCCGAGGCAAGCCGCATATTGGAGGTCGGGCAGTGAGCGACGCCGGTACCGGCGGTTCCCATCCGGCCTATCTCGTCGTCGGCGATGAAAACACTGTGGGCGAACCAGACGTCCGAGCCCATCCAGTTCACCGATTCGGCCAGTTCCACCGGACGAAGACCGAATTGCTCGATGCAGAACGCCTCCTCATCCATGGTCTCGGCCAGGTGGGTGTGCATCTGTAGACCGTGGGCGCGTGCCAGCTCGGCGGCTTCCTTCATGCCGTTCGGTGTGACTGAGAAGGGCGAGCAGGGGGCTACGACGATGCGGGTATGGGCGCCGGGCGCCGGGTCGTGGAAGGCGGCTATCACCCGCTCGGTGTCGGCCAGGATGACGTCCTCGGGCTCAACCGCCGAATCGGGAGGCAGGCCCCCGTCGGACTCCCCCAGGCTCATCGAGCCCCGGGCTATGTGGAATCGCACCCCGACGTCCTTCGCCCCTTCGACCTGGTCATCGACCCGCGATCCGTTCGGATACAGGTAGAGGTGATCGGAGGTGGTCGTGCAACCGGAGAGGGCCAATTCGGCCAACCCGATGGTGGTAGAGACGCGAACGTGATCGGCGTTCATGCGCGCCCAGATCGGGTAGAGGGTCGTCAGCCACCCGAACAATCCGGCATCCTGGGCAGCGGGAACGGCGCGGGTCAGCGTCTGATAGAGATGGTGATGGGTATTGACCAGGCCGGGAAGGACTACGTGACCGTCGAGGTCGATCACCTCATCGGCGGTCTCTGGAAGGTCGGCGCCGGCTCCCACCTGTTCGATCCAGCCGTCGCGGGCAAACAGGCCGCCTCCGGCGATCTCCCGGCGGTCGGCATCCATGGTCACGAGCACGGTGGCGTTCTTTACGAGCAATGTGGACATGTCCTGAACGCTACCCGGCTATAAAGCGCCTATGACGACGAACGGTGTGACTCGCTGGCCGCCCTATCGCCACGTGTTCTTCGACTGTGACTCGACCTTGACCACCGTCGAGGGAATCGACGTCCTCGCCGAGCAAGCCGGTCGGGCGGACAACGTCAGGCGACTCACCGAGGCCGCCATGAACGGCGAGATGGACCTCGAAGATGTCTACGGCGAGCGGCTGGCACAGATCCATCCGACCCGCACCCAGGTGCAAGCCATCCGCCAGGTCTACAAAGACAACGCCGTGGCCGACGCCGCCATGGTCATATCGGTCCTCCAACACCTCGGTCACGAGATCTACATCATCAGCGGTGGCCTGGAAGAGCCGGTCCGGGAGTTCGGGATCTCACTCGGCGTCGCCGCCGACCACATCCGCGCAGTCGGTGTCGAGTACGACGCACTGGTCGGTGCCTGGTGGTCGCACCACGAGGGCCAGGAAGCCCGCTATCTCGACTACAGCCGCGGAGCCCTGGCAATGAGCGAAGGCAAGGAAGAGATCGTGCGTGAATTGTTGGGGGACAAGCCCGGAGCCAGCCTCCTGGTGGGAGACGGCACCAGCGATCTACTAGCAAGCGAGGCCGTCGATCTCTTCGTCGGGTTCGGTGGCGTCGCCGCCCGGCCCAAGGTCGAAGCCGGCGCTCCGGTTTTCGTCCGAACTCCGGGCCTGGCCCCGATACTGCCGCTCGCAGCCGGTCCCTCAGCCATGGCGCGGCTGGATGAGACGTCATATCGAGCCCTGTTCTGGGAAGGAATCCAACGCGCTGAGGAAGCCAGGTTCAACGACGAAGGCCTCGGTGCCAGATTCAGAGCGGCCGTCTCAGGAACGAGGCGCTAGGCGTCTTCGTCTTCTCTGGGAAGGACCAGGTTCACCGTCTCCCCCCATCCGGCCTCGGCGCAGCGCCGAGGCCACCTTCCCCTCGAGGGGAAGGAAGAGCTTGCTACTCGTCGGTCATGGCCGCCTTTTCCGCGTGGGGCACAGACACCCGGGCGATCCGCTTCGTGAAGTAGTAGATCCTCTTCAGAGCTGAGATCACATCCACTTCGAGTCGGTAATTGACTACCCGGTCGGGTTCGTCGGCCACCAGTCGCTCTGCCTGATGCGCGGTCGCCGCCCGCTCGAGCGAGTTCACCTCACGCTTCATCTTCGCCACCCGCCGGGCCGCATTCTCATTCTTCTGGGTGAGCGCCAACATCGCGAGGTCAAGCGCTTCGACGATCTCGGCATGGAACTCGCCAAGCACGCGGGAGGTCTCCAGGCTGACGTTCAGTCCCTGTTCGATTCGGGCCAAACCGAGGGCGACCAGGTTGGTTTCGATGAGGTCACCGATCGCCTCGAGGCTATTGGTGGCCTCCATCACGCCGAGCAACTCCTCGGTTTCCCGCTCGCTGAGACGCGTCTGGCTGATCTCGCCGAGGTACGTGATGATCTGGCGATGGAGGCTGTCGACCTCGTCGTCGCGCTCTTCGATGTCGAGCAATTCCCAGCGCGTCCCATGCAGCACCGCCGGCAGGATGTCACCAAGCATCGAACGCACTCGATCCGCCATCCTCAGCAACTCGAGGCGAGCACGGTCGAGCGCCAAAGACGGTGTGCGCAACAGGGCCCGATCCAGGTAGCGGGCCCGGACCGTTGCGGCCTCGTCCTCCGGCTGGTCGGGTACCAGTCGCTCAACCAGTCGAGCGAAGACCGGAACGAAGCCGATGACGAGGAAGGCGTTGAATACGTTGAACAAGGTGTGGGCATTGGCCACCTCCCGGGCGGTGTTCCCTCCAATCCACTCAACGAGGGAGGCGAGCGGTCCGATCATCGGCAGCCACAGAACGACCCCCCCAACATTGAACAGCGTGTGGGCAACGCTGGCTCGAACGGCCTCGCGGGGCTTTCCTACCGCCGCAAACGCGGCGGTGACCGATGTGCCGATGTTGGCGCCGAGCACGAGGGCGATGCCCGTTTCGAGGCTGATGAGGCCCTGCTGAGCCAGAACGATCACAATGCCGGTCGTGGCCGCTGAGGACTGAACGAGGGCCGTGAATGCAGCACCGACCGCTACTCCCAGGAAAGGGTTCTCCAGATGTGCCATCAGGTCGACAAATGTGTCACTTGATCGCAGCGGCGCCATGGCATCACCCATCAAGCTCATCCCGAAAAACACGAGTCCAATACCGAGGACGACCGAGCCCTGGGCTTGCCGATCGCCCCGTTTGGCGAGGAGATTGACTGCCAGGCCACCTGCCACCGCGAATAGGGCATAGCTCGTCACCTTGAAGGCGATGATCTGCGCGGTCACCGTCGAGCCGATATTGGCGCCGATGATCACGCCAAGAGATTGCTGGAAGGTCATCAAGCCTGAGCTGATGAATCCGACTACCAGGACCGTAGTGATCGAGGAAGACTGGATGGCGGCGGTAATCCCGGCTCCGGTGAGCATCCCGACGAATCGATTGTTGGTGAGTCGGACGAGCATGGTGCGGAGCCGGCTGCCGGCAACCACACGGAGCGACTCGGTCATGCGATCCATTCCGAGCAAGAAGATTGCCAGTCCGCCAAGCAGGCCGGCCAGCAGCACGACGTAGTCGATGGACTCAGGTTCAGTCGCCGCCTGGGCGACGAGGGAGATCATTGGACTGCCGATTCGCCGCGCATCTGAGCAGAGTACATGGGAGACAACCCGGCTACCAGCTTCCAGCCCTCAGATTGGACACCCGCCACCGTGGTTGGCTTGATACCAGTCGCCTGGAGCAAGGAAGCCACTCCTCAGCAATGCCCCAGGCATTGCCCTACCCTCCCGATATGTTCCGCATCCTGGTTTCTGATGACATTGGGGCACACGGAATTGACATCCTGGAAGCGGCCGACGACGCCGAATGTGATGTCAGGACGGGCCTGTCCCCCGACGATTTGGCCGCCGCCATCGGCGGCTACGACGCCCTCATCGTGCGCTCCGCCACCACCGTGACCGAGGCGGTATTGACGGCAGCATCCAATCTCAAGATCATCGGGCGAGCCGGCATGGGAGTCGACAACATCGACGTGACGGCGGCTACTCAGCGCGGGGTGATCGTCATGAACACCCCCTCGGCCAACTCGGTGGCAACCGCCGAACAAACCATGGCCCTCATGCTGGCTGCCACCCGCCACACGGCCGTCGCTCACCAGACGGTGGCAGAAGGCAAGTGGGAGCGGAGCAAGTACGCCGGCACCGAGCTGAGCGGCAAGACGCTCGGGATCGTCGGGTTCGGCCGGATCGGTCGACTGGTAGCCGCCAGGGCCCAGGCGTTCGATATGGACGTCATTGCCTTCGACCCATACGTTTCCGAGGAGGTGGCCCTGGACACCGGCGTCACCTTGGTGAACCTGGACGACCTCTATGCCCGGGGCGACTACATCACACTGCACGTCCCGTCCTCCCCCGCCACCGACAACATGATCTCGGCCGAATCGATCGTCACTATGAAGGAAGGCGTTGTCATCATCAACGCCGCCCGCGGCACGCTCATCGACGAAGCGGCTCTCGCTGACGCGCTCACGACCGGCAAGGTGCGGGCGGCCGGCATCGACGTCTACCGCACCGAACCGCCGGGCGAGAACCACCCACTCATCGGACTGCCCAACGTCGTTCACACTCCCCATCTCGGCGCAAGCACCGCCGAAGCGCAGCGCGACGTTTCGGCGCAGATCGCCGAGCAGGTCCTTGACGCACTACGGGGGACCGACATTCGCAACCCCGTGAACCTGCCGTTTGAGGCTGGACCCGATTTCGCCACCGCCATGCCCTACATGGCATTGGCCGACAAGCTGGGCGTCCTCCAATTCCACATGGCGCCCACACCCGTCCGGCGGGTCGAGATCGAAGTGAAAGGTGAAGTGGCCGAGAAGCTCACCCGTCCCATCGCCGCCGGCCTGCTGGCCGGCCTGCTCCGCAATCATCTCGCCGGCGACGTCAACTACGTGAACGCTCCACTGCTCGCCCAACAGCACGGAATCGCCGTGTCACAGGCCAAGGGAGTGGCCGGCGCCGACTACTCGAATCTCGTGTCGTGCCGGGTGCATTGGGATGACGGCAGCCGCATCATGGCCGGAGTGCTCTTCGGAGCGTCCGAGCCGCGCCTGGTCCAGGTGAGCGACTACCACCTGGACGTCAACCCGAGCGGCCTGCTGCTCATCATGCTGAACAAGGACGTTCCCGGCGTCATCGGAATGGTCGGGACAACTCTTGGCCGATTCGGCGTCAACATCGCCGAATGGCGCCTCGGGCGCAGCGAGCCGGGAACCGAGGCGCTCTCCTTCATCAACCTCGATGCCGAACCGCCGGAGGAAGCGCTCGAGGCTCTCCGATCCGAGCCCGCCATCGAGAAGCTGCTGCTGCTGAGGCTGTAGTCGCCGGGCTTCGCCCGCCGACGTCACCGGTCACCTGTCACCGGTCACCGGCTGCCTAACGGTGAGGTCTGGTCCGTTGACTGTTGACCGATGACCGTTGACTGTTGACCTGCGGTCCTTCGAGCCGCACGCGTACAATCCACCCATGAGTCGGATCGGGACATCGGTGTATGACACAGCGAGGGAGGCGCCGGCCGATCGCGTGCCGGTCAAGCTGGAGAAACGGTCGGGGGCCGATGAGTGGGAGTTCCGAACCCGGGCGCTCACCGACTCCGGGGGTCAAATCGAGAACCTGCTACCCGAAGGGTTGGAACTCTCTGCTGGGGTCTACCGTCTCACCTTCGATACGGGCTCCTACTTCGAGCATCACCACCAGCGCGGGTTCTATCCCGAGGTTTCTGTCGTGTTCGACGTTCAGCATCCCGGAGCGGAGGTTCACATCCCGCTGCGGTTGAGCCCTGACGGGTACTCAACCGAGCGGGGAACGCGATGACCGAGCCGCGGACGACAGAACGGAGGCGCACCCGTCCCCGATTCCGATACCCGGAGCGCCGGACCGGGTTCGACCGCCGGGTTTCGACCGGCGTCATCGGCTGGTACCGCAATCACCCTCGGGCCATCGCAACGGTTCTGGTGGGAGTCGTGCTCCTGAACCTCGCCGATTACCTGCTCACATTGCGGGCACTGGATCGCGGCGCCACTGAGGCCAACCCGTTCATGGCTGTTCTCTTCGACATCCATCCAGCGGCAGCCGGCTTCGTAAAGACCATGCTCGGACTGGGCGTCGTCCTCACCATCTGGCAGATGCGGCGGTATCGCCGGATTCTCGAGGTCTCTCTGGTGGCGCTGGCCGGTTTCACACTCGTGCTGGCCTACCAATTCTCGCTGGTCCTCAGCGGCGCCTGAGCGCGGTCACCACGAAGCTGAGCACCAGGATGGCCATCGCCGAGATGATCACGACGGGAGCCCGGTCGCCCAATCGGAACGACACGAGGGCAACTCCACCGAAGAACAGCACCACTCCGATCCCGAGGATCTGCGCGACGTCCTCACGCGACGCGGCGGTCCGCTGGCCAAGTCCGATGAAGCCAGCGCCGACGATCATAAAGAGCACAGCCACTCCGGTCATCATCAGACGAGCCTACGTACTCCGTGGCTCCGACTTCCCCGCCCCTGGAGGCTCAATCCGCGGCTGTCCCTCCGAGGCACCTGCTGGTTCTTCTTCCCCTCCATGAGGTGAGGGGGCGAACCCTCCGGGTTCGGCCTCCGACGGAGGAGGCGGCGGGGTGAGGGATAGAACCGGCAACCCATGTGGATTGCTGGCATCCGGGCCTCCCCCCATCCTTCCCCTCGAGGGGAAGGAAGAAGAGGGGTCGCATCAGTCGCAAAGAGTGACACCTTCGGGGGAGGCACACGGGAGTCCCGGCGCGGCCAGATGCTGGCCACGGAATTCTCTCATCACGAGATGGTTGACAATCCCACGACCTTCCCAACTGGATTTGTCGGGCACGGGGCGCCCACCAACGCCCTCAATGAGGCACGCGGTGAAACGTGGCGAGCGTGGGCCGATGCGCT
>CAXMQV010000099.1:0-33825 GCA_964195905.1 uncultured Gammaproteobacteria bacterium | reverse complement strand
GGTGCTGCTCACCGTCGACGCCAATCCGGTCGTGCTCATGTACGGCGAGACCCCCGCCTTCCGGGACCTCGCTCCCACCGAAGACAAGGTTGCCGTCACCAGCCGGAGCAATGGGACGGTGACCTCGATCATCGAAACCGGTACCAGCATCGAGCAAGGCGACGTTCTCTACACGGTCAACGGCCAGCCGGTGGCCGTCCTCTACGGAGAAATCCCGTCGTATCGCACGATGCAGGACGCCCGGACTGATCTCGAAGGCGACGACATCCTGCAGTTGGAACAGGCACTGACCGATCTCGGCTACAACGGCGGCACCGTCACGGTTGACGGCGTGTTCACCGCCAACACGGCCGCCATGGTTGAGGATTGGCAAGGCGACATCGGCGCCACCGCCGATGGCTCGGTCAATCTCGGCGAGGTCGTTTTCATCCCCGGCCCCGCCCTCGTCATCGACGTCGCGGTGGCCGTCGGCGACGGCGTAAACGATGGACGTCTCGTCGCCAACCTCACCGGCGTCACACCCAGCGAAGGCGCAGATGTGGCGGCGCTCAAAGACAACCTGGCCGCCCTCGGCTTCGATGCCGACGGGTCCATGGTCGCCGACGGCGCCTGGGGCGACGCCACCACGAGCGCGGTGCTTGCCTGGCAGGCGGCCATCGGCGCCGGGGTCGACGGCGTCGTCGACTTCGGAGAGATCTGGTTCGCCACAGGACCACTCCGCATCACCGAGCAGATTTCCGGGGTCGGCAGCTCGGTGAACCCCGGTGCTCCCGTGCTGGCCGTGTCGTCGAGTGACACCGTCGTCACCGTGGCGCTGCCGTCGGAGGACCAGGGCAGCCTGGTGGCGGGCGACATCGTGACCGTCGTACTGCCCGGTCGGGTGGAAGCCCCGGCCACAGTGATTGAGGTGGCCACCATCGCCACGGTTAGTCAGCAGGGCGCCGCCAGCTTCGCTGTCACCATCGTCCTGGACGATCCGTCCCTGGCCGCCGGCCTGGACCGGGCACCGGTCGATGTCGAGTATGTCACCGACACTGCCTTCGGGGTCCTGGCGGTTCCCGTCACGTCGCTGCTCGTGTTGTCCGAAGGTGGCTACGCGGTCGAAGTTGATACCGGCAGCGGCCAGACGCAGCTCATCGGGGTCGAGCCGGGCTTCTTCGCCGACGGCCTGGTCGAAGTCGATGCCAACGGCCTCTCGGCAGGTGACCGGGTTGTGATTCCGTGAGCCTTCTGACGCGGCCCCGGACCGGCCCGCCGGCCGCCGGTGGGGTTGAGATCGTCCTCTCGCTCGAAGACGTCACGAAGATCTATCCGACCACCCCGCCGGTGCGCGCCCTCGGCGGCGTGACGTTCCAGGTCGAGCGCGGTGAACTGGTGGCTGTGGTTGGGCCTTCGGGATCCGGCAAGTCGACCCTGTTGCACATCATGGGCACCCTCGACCTGCCGACCGACGGACGGGTGATGGTGGCCGGACGGGACATCGGCGAACTGTCCGATGCCAAGACCTCGGCGCTGCGGGCACGCCATATCGGGTTTGTTTTCCAGCAATTCCACCTCTTGAGCGGCTACACCGCCCTCGACAATGTGGCCGACGGGCTCCTCTATACCGGCATGGCGCTCACCGGGCGCCGTGAGCTGGCGGTGGCGGCGCTCGACCGGGTTGGACTCGCCGATCGCCTCGACCATGTCGCCACCAAGCTATCCGGTGGTGAACGCCAGCGGGTGGCGATCGCCCGCGCCCTGGTTGGCCGGCCGTCGATTGTGCTGGCCGACGAGCCCACCGGCAACCTCGACTCCAAGAGCGGTGATTCGATCGTGGCACTGCTCGAGGAACTGAACGCCGAGGGCGCCACCATTGTCGTGATCACCCACGACCGCGAGATTGCCTCGCACTTTCCCCGCGCCGTCCACCTGCGCGACGGGCTCATCGAGGCCGATACCGGGCGGCCTGGGTGACGAGCGATACTGCCTCCGACCTCAGGCCCTCCAAATTGCACGTGGCCGATATCGCCCGGACCGCCAGTGTCGGCCTCAGGACTCGCAAGCTGCGGGCGGCCCTGTCCGCACTCGGCATCATGATCGGTATCGCATCCATGGTGGCGGTGCTCGGGCTGTCCGAGTCATCCAAGAGCGACCTGCTCGCCCAGCTCGATCGGCTCGGCACCAACCTGCTCACCGTCCAGGCCGGCCAGGGCTTCGGCCGGGGGAGCGGGGAGCTTCCGGAAACCGCCACTGAGATGATCGCCCGCATCGGCCCGGTCGAAACGACGAGTGCGGTCAGCGCCGTCGACGGGGCCAACGCCTACCGGAGCGACTACATCCCCTCCGGCCAGACTGGCGGGATCACCGTCCAGGCCGTCGACATCAATCTGCTCGACACGCTCGGCGGGTCGGTGGCAGAAGGCCGCTTCCATGACGAGGCGAGCGCTCCCTATCCAACGGTGGTGCTCGGGTCGGTGGCCGCCGAGCGGATGGGGATCACAGACCTCGATCCGGCGGTTCAGGTGTGGTTGGGGGATAGTTGGTTCTCGGTCATCGGCATCCTCGACGAATTCGAGCTGAGCGCCGATCTCGACCGGGCTGCCATGGTCGGCATGGAAGCTGCCGCCACGTACCTCGATGACGACAACGTTCCGACCTCCATCTACGTTCGCACCAACCCCCGTTACGTCGAGGATGTGATGGGCGTGCTCGGCGCCACCGCCAACCCCGAGGCCCCCGAAGAAATCGAAGTCGACCGCCCGAGCGATGCCCTGGAAGCTCGCGAGGCTGCCGACGATGCGTTCACCGCGCTGTTCCTCGGGCTCGGCGCCGTTGCCCTTCTCGTCGGGGGCGTCGGCATCGCCAACGTCATGGTGATCTCTGTGCTGGAGCGCCGGGCCGAGATCGGCCTCCGCCGGGCTCTTGGCGCCACCAAGCGCCACGTCGCCACCCAATTCCTTGGCGAGGCCCTCCTGCTGGCAACCGTCGGCGGGGTGGGCGGAGTTGCCCTCGGCGTCTTCGTTACCGGCCTGTACGCCAACTTCAAGGGGTGGGACATCCTCATCCCCACCCTGGCCTGGGCGGGCGGCCTGGCAGCCGCTCTCGGCATCGGCGCCGTCGCCGGCCTCTACCCGGCCGTCCGCGCCGCCCGCATGTCCCCCACCGAGGCCTTGCGAACCAGCTAGGGCCACGGTTTGTCAGTCCTCCAGGCTCGTCCGGGGGGAAAGTACCGCAGCGGCGGAGCCGCTGGGGTAGGGGGGTTCTTGCCCCAACCCCACGAGACGCTTCGGTTGACTGTTGACTGTTGACTGTTGACTCCTTGCGATTGGCGGTTGGCCTCTAGCCTGCCCTCATGCGGCTTCTCCTCATCACCAACGACTACCTGCCGAAACCTGGCGGGATTCAGCAGTACTTGGGGAACCTGGTGGAGCGCTACGAAGGACCAATCCAGGTGATCGCTCCCAAGGACAAGAGCGCTGAACGGGATGCCCAGGTGGTGCGTGGCAAGCGGCGCTTCATGTGGCCGACCCGCAAGACCCGGCGCTGGATCGAGGAACAGGCCGCCCGATTCAACCCGGACATCATCCTCTTCGGTGCGCCGTACCCGCTGCCGACCATGGGACCGGCATTGCGCGACTCGCTCGGCGTCCCGTACGGAATCATCACCCACGGCGCCGAGGTCACGGTGCCCGCTGCCTTCCCGGGCGCCCGCCAGCTGCTGGCCGGCCCGCTCAAGCAGGCCGACGTGGTGTTCGCCAACAGCCGGTGGACGGCGGGCAAAGTGGAGCGGATCACGAAACGGACGGTCACCCATCTCGGCATAGGCGTCGACCTCGACGCCTATCACCCGGCCGAGGGGCGCTGGAGCGACGAGATCGTGGTCGGGTGCGTCAGCCGGTTCATTCCCCGCAAAGGCCACGCCGAGGTTCTCCATGCCGTCGCCGAACTTCGCGCCACCGGACACAACGTCCGGGCCAAGATCGTCGGGCGGGGCCGGCTCGAGGGGAGACTGAAGAAGGTGGCCGGGGTGCTGGAGGCTCCGGTCGACTTCCACGTCGACATTCCGTGGAGCGAGCTCCCGCGGCGGTATCGGGAGATGGACATCTTCGCCATGCCATGTCGCAATCGCTGGCTCGGCCTGGAGCAGGAAGGCCTCGGGATCGTGTTTCTCGAAGCGGCCGCCAGCGGGCTCCCGGTCATCGCCGGAGCCTCCGGTGGAGCACCGGAAACGGTGCTACCGGGGAGGACGGGATTCGTGGTTCACGACCGCGATGGGCTCATCGAGGCCATCCAAATGCTGGCCGCCGACCCGATCCGAGCAAAGCACATGGGCGAGGCCGGGCGCACCTTCATGGGGGCCGCCCACTCGTGGGATGGGGTCATGGAACGACTCAGGTCTGGACTGGAACTGGCCGTAAAGAACGCGAGTTAGATCACCGGCGGGATACTGTCGCCCCTTGACACGGGCGTTTCGAGCCCGTAGAACTGTCGCCTTCCTACAGGAGATCTATGACGAAGCCGCTCGTCATCGTCGAGTCACCCGCCAAAGCGAGGACCATTTCAGGGTTCCTCGGGGATGGCTACGTGGTCGAATCCAGCATCGGGCACATCCGCGATCTCCCCCGCAACGCCGCCGAAGTCCCGGCCAGCCACAAGTCCGAACCGTGGGCGCGCCTCGGCGTCGACACCGAGAACGACTTCAAACCGCTCTACGTCGTCCCCAAGGACAAGAAGGACCAGGTCAGGAAACTCAAGGGTCTCCTGAAGAACGCCAGTGAGCTCTACCTCGCAACGGACGAAGACCGCGAAGGCGAGTCGATTGCCTGGCACCTGCTCGAGACGCTCAATCCGAAGGTGCCGGTCAAGCGCATGGTCTTTCACGAGATCACCGCCCACGCCATCGAGGAGGCCATCGCCAACTCGCGAGACCTCGATCGCCACCTCGTCGACGCCCAGGAAGCTCGCCGCATCCTCGACCGCCTCGTCGGGTACGAGGTGTCACCGGTGCTGTGGAAGATGGTCCGTCCCAAGCTGTCGGCCGGCCGGGTGCAGAGCCCGGCGGTGCGCATCATCGTCGAGCGCGAACGCGAGCGGATGCAGTTTCAGATGGCGAGCTACTGGGATCTCGAAGGGACCTTCGCGACCCGGCCAGGCAGTGCCGAGGAGGGCTCTTTCGGCGCCAAGCTGCTCACCCTCGACGGCACCCGACTCGCCACCGGCAAGGACTTCTCCCTCGGTGGGGAGTTGACCACCAAGAAGGATGTCGTGCTGCTCGACGAGGCGTCCGCCGGCGAGCTCGCCACCGAGCTCAACGCCGCCGAGTTCACCGTCCGGTCGGTCGAGCCCAAGCCGTACACGAAGAAGCCGGCCGCCCCGTTCCGGACCTCGACTCTCCAGCAAGAGGCCGGGCGCAAGCTTCGATTCGCGGCCGCTCGCACCATGTCGATCGCCCAGCGCCTCTACGAAAACGGGTACATCACCTACATGCGGACCGACAGCACGACGCTGTCCGAAACAGCTGTTACCGCGGCCCGCAAGCAGGCGACCGAGTTGTACGGCGCCGACTACATCCCCGCCGAGCCACGCGTATACGCCTCCAAGGTCAAGAACGCCCAGGAAGCCCACGAGGCCATCCGTCCGGCCGGCGACGAATTTCGCACGCCGGCCGAGGTCGAAAAGGAAGTCGGCGCCGACGAGTCCAAGCTCTATGAGTTGATCTGGATGCGGACCGTTGCCTCGCAAATGAAGGATGCCAAGGGTGAGCGGGTGCAGGTGCGCCTCGGCGCCATCACGGCCGGGGGTCGCGATGCGGTCTTCGGCGCCGGTGGGCTGGTCATCACGTTCCCAGGCTTCATGAAGGCCTACATCGAGGGTGGCGACAACGCGGACACCAACGGAGACAAGAGCGACGAGGAGCGGCGCCTCCCGTTGATGGCGGCCGGTGATCTGCTCGACGTCGTCGACCTTGGCTCCAGCAGTCACGAGACCAAGCCTCCGGCCCGCTACACGGAGGCGAGCCTGGTGCGGCGTCTCGAGGAGCTTTCGATCGGACGTCCTTCCACCTACGCCTCGATCATCTCGACCATCCAGGACCGCGGCTACGTGTGGAAGAAGGGCACGGCCCTCGTTCCCTCATTCACGGCCTTTGCCACCATCACCTTGCTGGAGACCCATTTCCCCGAATTCGTCGACTTCGCCTTCACGGCCCGGATGGAGGACGACCTCGACCGGATCGCCCGCGGGGAGGCCGAAGCCATCCCCTACCTGTCGGGCTTCTACTTCGGGAACGGTCGCCCAGGTCTCCATCAGCTCGTCACCGATCAGCTCGGGGAGATGGACCCGCGTCAGCTGAACTCGATCGTCATCGGCGCCGACGCCAACGGCGAGAAGATCGAGGCCCGTTCCGGTCGGTTCGGTCCCTTTCTCTCCAGGGGTGAGGACACGGCTCCCATCCCCGAAGATCTTGCGCCCGACGAGCTGGATCTGGAGAAGGCCCTTGAACTACTGGATGCGCCGAGCGGTGACCGTCCGCTCGGAACCCATCCCGACTCCGGGCAGGAGATCGTCGCCAAGACCGGCCGCTACGGGCCATACGTTGTGATCGAAGAGCCCGAGGACTCCAAACAGAAGCCAAAGAGTAAGCCGAAGACCGCCTCGCTCTTCAAGGCCATGAGCCTCGACACCGTGACACTCGAAGATGCGCTCCAGTTGCTCTCGCTGCCCCGCCTGGTCGGTGTTGACCCCGAGACCGAAGAGGAGATCACCGCCCAGAACGGCCGCTACGGGCCCTACCTGAAGCGGGGGACCGACTCGCGCAGCCTCGAAGAGGAGGATCAGCTCCTCACGATCGATCTGGCGGGCGCCCTCAAGATATTCGCCCAGCCCAAACGGCGCGGCCGGGCCGCCAAGCCGCCGCTCAAGGAGCTGGGGCCGGACCCGGTCAGCAAGGCCGAGATGGTCGTTAAGGACGGCCGCTTCGGTCCATACGTCACCGACGGCGAATACAACGCCTCCCTCCGGGTGGGCGACACCGTCGACGCCCTGACCCCTGAGCGAGGCGCCGAGCTCCTCGCCGACCGACGAGCGAGGGGCCCGGCCAAAAAGGCGAAGAAGAAGTAAGCGTCGGCTCCGCCGACGCCGTCACCGGTCACCGGTCGCCCGTCACCGGCAACGCCTCCAGCTTCTCGGCCGGGTGATGGGTGGGGATGCCGAGGGCTGGTGACCGGTGACCGGTGACCCTCCGACTATCGTCTCCCCGTGGCTGTCGAGACCGAAGCGCATCCGTCGCGATCCGCCTTTCAACTTGTTTCGCAAGGTCCGTTTGCTCGCCTCTGGTGGGCCGGGTTGTCCTCGAGCATGGGGGATTGGGTGGCGCTGTTCGCCACCTTGACCCTGGCTGCCCGCATCGGAGGGAATCAGGCCGAGACTGCGATCCTCGTCCCGCTGGTCGCCCGACTGCTTCCCGGGCTGTTCTTTGTGGCCGTCGGCGGAGTGCTGGCCGATCGATTCAACCGCAAGACGATGATGGTCGTTGCCGACGTTGGCCGCGGGCTGCTCGTACTGAGCCTCGCTTTCGTCGACAACCTCGTCCAACTCTTCGTCGTCTCGCTCATCCTCGAGCTTTTCACCCTCCTATGGCAGCCGTCCAAGGAGGCATCGGTCCCCAACCTGGTCAACTCCGACGATCTCGCCACGGTGAATGGCCTGAGCCTCGGGGCCGCCTACGGCACCTTCCCGCTCGGTGCCGCCCTCATCTGGATACTCGCCCGCTTCCCGGATTTCGGGTTCACCGAAGCGATCGACGCAGGGCCCGAGACGCTGGCATTCATGGTGGACGCCGTCACCTTCCTCATATCAGCCGCCCTCATCGCATCGATCGCCTTCCCTCCCCGGGTACGGAGAAAGCGTCGCGACAAGCGGAGCGGGTTGGCCGCCCCCCTCCACGACTTGAGGGAGGGCGTGAACTTCGTTGCCAAGAACCGCACCATCCGGACCATCGTGCTGGGCATGGCCGTTGGACTGTTCGGCGGCGGAGTGCTCTTCGCACTCGGCGAGTCGTACGCCAGGCGGGTGGTCGGTGCCGACGAAAACGGGTTCTATGCCCTCCTGTTCGCGCTCGGGACCGGAGCGGCCGTCGGCATCATTGGTGCCTCGATTCTCGGCTCCCGCAATGCCCGCGCCGACGTGACCTTCGGGTTCGGGCTTGCACTGTCGGGGGTCTCGTTGCTCGCCATCGCTGCGGTCAAAACCATTATCGGAGCGATGGGGTGGATCGCCTTTGTAGGAGTCGGCACCGGGATCGCCTATGTAATGGGATTCAGCCACCTCCACGAGAACGTTGAGGATGAATTTCGGGGCCGAACCTTCGCGGCGCTCATCGCCCTGCTCCGGACCGGTCTGCTCGCCTCCCTGGCCGTGGCCGGCGTGGCCTCGAAGCTGCTCGACGGGGAATTCGCCTCGCCGTTCGACAACGGAACCCGCAACGTCATCGGGCTCGGGGGTGTGATTGTGCTGACGACCGCCGTACTCTCGTTGTGGTCGGTGCGCCACCGATTGGCCGAACCGAGTGAAACGCTCAGGGGCCTCGGCCGGGCGCGTAACCCGTTCATCGATGATGAGAAACCGGAGGAGAAATGACGGGCCGCTACATCGCCTTTGAAGGCATCGACGGTGCCGGCAAGTCGACGGTTGCCGAAGCGGTGGCCGAGGAGCTCCGGGCAGATGGCCTTACGGTCGTCACGGTTCGCGAACCGGGGGGCACTCCGGTTGGAGAGGCGATCCGGGAGATATTGCTCCACTCCCACGATGACCTCGTGCCGTGGGCCGAGGCGCTCCTGTTCGCCGCCTCCCGCGCTCAGCTGGCAGCCCAGACGGTTGCCCCGTTGCTGGAAGCCGGCGCCTGGGTCCTCACCGACCGATCGGTCTATTCGTCGCTCGCCTACCAGGGCGGAGGGCGCGGTCTCGGTCTGGAGATCGTCCGCTCCGTCAATGCCGCCGGCCTCGACGGGGTGTGGCCCGATCTGGTGGTGGTTCTCGAGCTCGACGCCAAGACCGGGCTGGCCCGCGAGCAAGAGACCGACCGAATCGGGCGAGAGGGGCTCGAATTGCAGGAACGGGTGGCCACCGCCTACCGCGAGGTGGCCTCCGGCGACCCGGACGTTGTCTTTGTCGACGGCAGCCGCACCGTCGCCGAGGTCGTGCGAGACTCGGTGGCGGTTATCCGGGAGCGACTTGTTGAACCTATTTGAGGGTGTGATCGGCCACGACCGCGTTGTGCAGATGCTCGAACGCGAGGCGGAACGTCCCGCCCACGCCTACCTGTTCACCGGTCCGGCCGGAGTCGGCAAGGCCACCGTGGCGCGGCGGTTTGCCGGGGCGCTGCTGTGCCCGGGCGACGCCGACGGATTGCGGCGGGTCGACCAGGCGATCCATCCTGATCTTCACCTCGTCGAGCCCGAAGGGCGCACCGCCCTCACCGTCGACCAGGCCCGCGCCACGGTTGCCAGTGCGACCCGGACCCCGGTCGAATCTGAGAAGAAGGTCTTCCTGTTCGAGGAGGCCGGGCTGATGAACGACGAGGCGGCCAATGCGCTCCTCAAGACGCTCGAGGAACCATCGGCCAGTGCGGTGTTCATCCTCATCGCCGAGTCGGAGGACGACCTGCCCGCAACGGTTGCCAGCCGGTGCCGGGTGGTCCGGTTTGGGCGGGCCGGCGAGGCCGAGATCCGCCAGGCACTGGTCGATCGCGATTACCACCCCGACCAGGCGACCGAGGCAGCTCGCATCTCCGGCGGACGGCCCGGCCTGGCCCTCGCCCTGGCCGAGGAATCCGAGGTGGCGGCGTACCGAAAGGTTTGGCTTGGCATCAACGGCCAACTCTCCCTCGCTGCCGGCGACGCCTTCCGGCTTGCCGAGCACGTCGTTAAGGCGGCAGCCCCTCTGCTGGCCGCCATCGAAGAGACATACGGTGGCGCCGAGACCAAGGAGGCCAAGGAGCGGGTGGAGCGGGCAACTCGCCGCGCCGGTCTGGCGTTGCAGGTGACCGGCCTCGAGATTCTGGCGTCGTGGTATCGGGATGCGGCGGCCGCCCAATTCGGAGCCGCCGTCCGCAACACGGATGTCCCGGCAGTGGAGTTCCCGTCTGTCCGCCCGCAAGCCGCCGTCCTGCGGGCCGAACGCGTCCTGTCCACTGTCCAAGTCCTGGAAGGCAACCAGCGTCCCGTCCTAGCCCTCGCGTCGATGTTCGCCGATCTGGCAACGATTGAATAGGCAGTCACCTGTCACCGGTCACCGGTCACCGGTCACCTGTCAACGGTCACCTGTCACCGGCCAGACACGGGTGAAGCACCTCGCAAGGAATGTCGGAGGCGTCCCCGAACGCACGAAAGCCGGCGGGATTTGATGGGCTTTCGAGGTGCGATGCACCTCGAAAGGAACGCCGAAGGCGTTCCCGGAGCCGGAGCGGGGATTCGAACCCCGGACCTGCTCATTACGAGTGAGCTGCTCTACCCCTGAGCTACCCCGGCATGGGGACCGCAGAATACAGCGGCCCCACCCGGTTCGGAGCGGTTTTCGAGCCCGGGGAACTCGACCCCCGCCGGTCGAGCGTCCCGCTACGAGGCTGAGCCCTTACTGCCCGGCCCGGGCAACCTTGGTGCCGGCCGGTGACCGGTGACAGGTGACCGGGTAACGTCGCTAAATGGAACGCTGGCTGTCACGACGGGTGTTCACCAAGTTGCCGCAACTGCTCGCCGGCATCACGCTGCTCGGATTCGGCGTGGCAATGATGGCGGCCGGCAACCTCGGCTTCGGGCCGTGGTCGGTGCTGGCTGAAGGCGTCGGTCGACAAATCGGGGTTGCCCTCGGGACCGCCGACATTCTGCTCGGTATCCCGATCCTGTTTGCCTGGTTCATCGTCCGCGAGCGGCCCGGAGTCGGGACCTTGATCAACGTATTCGGGGTCGGGCTCGTGATCAACGCCGGCACGGCACTGTTGCCCGAGGTGAACGGCCTGTGGTTGCGGACCGCCACGACGGTCGGAGGAGTAGCCGTCATCGGCATCGGAGTTGCCCTATATCTGGCCGCCGACCTCGGCCCGGGACCCCGCGACGGCCTGATGACCGGCCTCCATCGACGCCTTGGCTGGAGCATTCGTCGGGTTCGCACCACGATCGAGGTCCTGGTCCTGGTGCTCGGCTTCCTCCTCGGCGGAACGGTCGGCCTCGGTACCGTGCTCATGGCCTTCGGTGTCGGCGTGGTCATCCAGGCCGGTTTGACCGTCTTCGACCGGGACGGTCGCATCATGCAGCAAAGAGCCCCCGCCTGATCCAATTGCACGACTGGGAGGGCTTGCGGCTCCCGTAGATGGGCACCCATCACAAGAACGGTTCGGGTTCTTCTCTCCCCCCGGAGGGGGGAGTACCGGCGTAGCCGGGGAGGGGGGCGCCTCAGATGGCTAGAAGAACGCCCCCTCCGGCCCTGCGGGCCACCTCCCCCTCCGGGGGAGGAAACCAAACGGGGACCGTTGACCGTTGACTCAGGCCGGTGACAGGTGACCGGTGACCGGTGACCTGTTTGTTCCCCCTGTCGCAGGCACCGGTTACTCTGGTCTCGAGCGAGGAAAGACAGTTTCATGGCCGATCAGGCCAATTTCGAAAAAGACGCTATGCAGTTCGCGCCGCAGCTGTATTCGGCCGCTTTGCGGATGACCCGCAACCCCGCCGATGCCGAAGATGTCGTGCAAGAGACATTCCTAAAGGCCTATCGCGGCTATCACACGTTCCAGGAAGGGACGAACCTCAAGGCATGGCTGTACCGGATTCTCACCAATACCTACATCAACCGGTATCGCAAGAAGACCCGCCGCCCCCATGAGGTCGAGCTCGGAGAGTTGGAAGACCTCTACCTCTTCAAACGGCTCAACGAGACGGGGAGCACCGGTGGAGCGAGCCGCAGCGCCGAAGAAGAAGTGCTCGAGCGATTCGGCGACGACGACATCAAAGAAGCGGTCGAATCCCTTCCCGAGCACTTCCGGTTGCCCGTTTTGCTGGCCGATGTCGAAGGTTTTTCCTACAAAGAAATCGCCGAAATCCTTGACGTTCCCATCGGAACGGTCATGTCGCGCCTCCATCGTGGAAGAAAGGCGCTCCAACAGCGGTTGTTTGAGTTTGCAAAGGAACACGGACTCGTAGGGCCAAAAGAATGAACTGCGACAAAGTCGTCAACGAGGTGTACACGTTCCTCGACGGAGAGCTCACGGGAGTTCGACGGTCGATGATCGAATATCACCTCCGCAAATGTTCGCCCTGCACCGATTCCTTTCATTTCGAAGAACGTCTTCTCCTCTTGGTGAAACGCTCTTGCAGTGACGGTGAGGAAGTTCCCGCGGAACTTTTTGACCGCCTTCAAGCGTTAATAAGACAAGAGGCAACTGAGGGGACTTCCGGCGAGTAACTGTCGGGTCCTTGTTCCCCAGGGGGTCATAAAAACTATGAGCGACTCAACACTGAAGGGCAACCGCATTCGTGGCGGTGTACGTCCTTCTCGTACTTACCAATCAGGCCGTGTCTGTGCGGACAAAGGATGCAACACCCGGTTGTCGCAATACAACCGACGTGAGCATTGCTTCAATCACGCACCGACCCGCTTTCCCCGTCTGCGGGGCCGAATCGTCGCAGACTGAACGGTGGCGCCATCGGCGCCTCACGCGAGCTAGAAACGACCACCGGGTCTTCGGATCCGGTGGTTGTTTGCTCTTCGTTCCTTGCCGGCAATGCCATAAGGACAGTCTCGCAAATTCGACCGAGCAGGTGCGAAGCACCTGCCAAGCAACGCCAGAGGCGTTGCCAAGCACCTGCCAAGCAACGCCAAAGGCGTTGCCACCCACTAATCTGCACGCCATGAAGCGTCTCGCCGCCCTCGTCCTCGTCCTCGTGAGCCTGGCCGTCCCGGCCCATGCGGTCACGGTCGTCCCATCGGTGGCCTCCCAGCAAGCCCAGGATGGGCCCGCCATCGTTATTGACGATTCCGAGGCCCTCCCGGAGGAGGAGGCCTGGACGTTCCGGTTCCTCGTGCCGACGCTCATGGTGATGGCGGTTGCCATGGTGTTGGGCCTCATCGTCTGGTACCAGCAGGGCTTGAACAGGCGGTACCGGGTCCGCGACGCTGAATGATCGACTGGGACCTGGCGGTCCGGATCGCTTCCCGATTTGCCGGTGACTATCCCCTCGAAGGCACCTACCACGCCGATCTGCTGGCCCGTGAGGCGCCCGGCATCGTTGCCGAAGCCGCCCAAATGGTTGAAGCCGAGACCCGCCTCGCCTACGTGGGCGTGCCGGAGGTAGCCGTCGTCAGCCGGAAGGAGTGGGCCGAGACCAACGTGGCCGTGTTCTCCAAACTGCTTGCTCCCGCCGAAGCCGCCATCAAGAAACAGAACCCGCTCGCCTCCCGGGTGGTGGCCGCCGAAATGGGCGCGGTCCTCGGCTTCCTGGCCCGCAAGGTTCTCGGCCAATACGAGCTGGTGCTGCCCGGTGATGACAACAACGGTGACGTTGTCTACCTGGTGGGCGCCAATGTTCTTGCCATGGAGCGAAGCAATCAGTTCCGTCCCCACGAGTTCCGGCTCTGGATCGCCCTCCACGAATGCGCCCATCGGCTTCAGTTCGTCGGGGTTCCCTGGCTACGCGCCTACTTCCTCGAACTGGTTGGCGAACTGGTGGCCTCGGCGGTGCCCGAACCGGGACGGTGGGCCAGGGTGGCGGCCGATGTCAGACGAGCCAACCAGGGCGGTGAGCCGCTCATCGGCGAAACCGGGCTCTTCGGATTGTTCGCTTCCTCCTCACAGAAGGACCTCCTCGAGCGTGTGCAAGCCCTCATGTCTCTCCTCGAGGGGCACGGGCACGTCGTGATGGATCGCATCGGTCGTCGCGAGCTCAGCACACAGCCGCGGATGGCGGCTGTGCTCAAGGCCCGCCGCCAGGATCCCCGCACCGCGACCTTCCTCCGCATCAGCGGTCTCGAGATGAAGATGCGCCAGTACGAGCAGGGCGAACGGTTCGTGCTCGCAGTCGAACGGGAAGCCGGATGGGAGGCGCTTGATCGCGTCTGGGAGGGTCCGGAATCACTCCCCACCCTGGCCGAGATCACCGACCCCGGTCTGTGGCTGAGACGGATCGCCTAGTGGCCGCCGGTTACCCATGCCCGCCCCCGGACTAGCCGACTCGGTCAGGGCCCGGGCCGACATCCCGGTCGGCTCACTCGTGGTGGCGCTCTCGGGGGGAGCCGACAGCGCGGTACTTGCCTGGGTGGCCGCCCGGGCTTCCGAAACGGTGCGAGCGGTGTTCGTCGACCATGGGCTCGATGCCTCCGATCGATTGGGGGCGGCTGCGGTCCGCATCGCCGGCCAACTCGGCATGGCGCTCGATGTTGTCGACGCTCCGATCGACCGGACGGAGCCATCGTTCGAGGACGTCGCCCGCACCGCTCGCTACGCAGCCCTCCAGGCCGCCGCCCAGCCCGACGAGTTGATCCTGACCGGGCATACAGCCGATGACCAGGCCGAGACGGTCCTGGGTCACTTCCTGAGGGGAGCGGGAGCCGCCGGCCTGGCCGGCATCCCGGTTCGCCGCGGCCGTATTGTCCGGCCGCTGCTGTCGATCACCCGGGCCGAGACCAGGGCGCTGGCCGGCCACCTCGGTTTGCCGTACGCGGACGATCCCGAGAACGCCTCGGCCGACCCCCGGCGCAATCGGCTGCGGCACGACCTCATTCCCCAACTGGAAGAGACCTTCAACCCGCAACTGCGCGAGACCCTGCGGCGCAGTGCCGTCGTCATGGCCGCCGACGAGGCGATCCTCGGGGCATTGGCCGACCAGGTCCCAATCCTCGCCGACGAGGAGGCGGTGTCGATTGCGGCGCCGCTGCTGGCGGTCCTCGACCAGGCAGTGGCTTCCCGGGTGGTGCGGCGAGGATTGCGAACCCTCCGGGGACCGCATGGCGGCTCCCATGACGAAGTATCGGCCGTCATCGAGGTCGCAGCCGGTCGCCGGGCAGGCGCCGAACTCGCCGGCGGCCTGCGGGTCGAGAGGGAAGGGCCCATGGTGGTTGTGTGGGGCCCGGCCCCCGCACCGGCTCAACCGATTGAGCTCGTTCCCCCGGCCCGGGCCGTGTTCGATCGGTGGAGGCTTGAGCTCACAGTGGCCGATGAGCGGGTCGGGCCAAGGCGGATCGGTGCCGGGACTCTGCACCTCGATGCAGACAAGATCGGTGAGACGCTCGTGATTCGGCCGGCCCGCCCCGATGATCGGATTGAGATCGGGACCGGGTCAAAGCCGGTGCGCGAGGCAATGGCCGAGGCAGGGGTGGCCGGGCGGCTGCGGTCCCGCTGGCCGGTCGCCACCGCCGGAGGGCGCCTGGCTGCCATTCCCGGGGTCAGAGCCGCCGCCTGGGCCTGGCCAACCGCCGCTACCGCGCGCTACCTTGTGGCGCGAATCGAGCGTGCCAGCCGGTCGGCGGAAGGAACCTGATGGAGACCATCGGAAACGTACTCATCACCGAGGAGCAGATCGCCGAGGCGATCGCACGGATGGGCCGGGAGATATCTGCCGACTACGAGGGCAAAAGCCTGCTGCTGGTCGGGATTCTCAAGGGTGCCTTCCTCACCATGGCCGACCTTGCCAGAAAGATCTCGGTCCCCGTCGAGTTCGATTTCATGGCCGTGTCCTCCTATGGCGACGCCACCAAGTCCTCCGGCGTCGTGCGGATCCTCAAGGACCTCGATCAGGAGATTTCCGATCGCCATGTGGTCATTGTCGAGGACATCGTCGATACCGGCCTGACCCTGCACTACCTGCTCGAGAACCTCCGGGTCCGCCAACCAGCCTCGATCGAGATTGCCGCCTTGCTCGTGAAAGAAGGCATTCAACAGATCCCGATCGACGTGAAGTACCGGGGCTTCGACATTCCGCCGGATTTCGTTGTCGGCTACGGGCTCGACTACACCGGTCTGTTCCGGAATCTTCCGTATGTGACCGTGCTCGACGAGAATGATCTGCCGGTCTAGCGTGGTTGGCCGGCCTACAGGTCGGCCTGTCGGTTGCCGACGGAGTTACCTAGCATTGAGGACTACCGTGATCCGACGAGTGCGGGAATGCCCCGTGTCTCGCCGGTCTTGATAAGGACATCGTGAGTCGAACCGTTCGAAATTTCCTCATCTACCTGGCTGTGATTGTCGTGCTGGCGATCGTGGTTCAGTCGATCATGTCGGGCGCCAACGCCCCCGCCGAGGTCAAATACACCGAGCTTCTTAATCAAATCGACAATGGAAACATCGAGGAAGTCACGATCCTTGCCGAGTCGAACGTTGCCGAGGGAATCTTCAAACAACCGGTCGACGGAGAGCTCGATTTCAAGACCTCCTATCCCAATGAGTCCGAGGCCGACCTCGACAAGCGTCTGCAAGAGGCCGGCGTCCAATTCGATGTCGACCAGGAGGGCACCACCATCCTGGAGCTTCTCATCGGTCTCCTCCCGTGGATCCTCATTTTCGGATTCATGATCTTCGTCATCATGCAGGCCCAGGGCGGTGGCAACCGGGTCATGCAGTTCGGCAAGGCGAAGGCCAAGCAGGTCACGAAGGACCAGCCCAAGGTCACCTTCGATGACGTGGCGGGAATCGATGAAGCAGTCGAGGAATTGCAGGAGATCAAGGATTTCCTCCAGAACCCCCAGAAGTTCCGAGCCATCGGGGCCAAGATCCCCAAGGGCGTACTGCTGTTCGGGCCCCCGGGCACCGGCAAGACTCTGCTGGCCCGCGCCGTCGCCGGCGAGGCCGGCGTGCCGTTCTTCTCGATCTCCGGATCTGATTTTGTTGAGATGTTCGTCGGAGTCGGCGCCAGCCGGGTCCGCGACCTGTTCGAACAGGCCAAGGCGCAGGCTCCGGCCATCGTGTTCATCGATGAGATCGACGCCGTCGGCCGTCATCGAGGAGCCGGTCTCGGAGGCGGCCACGACGAGCGTGAGCAGACCCTCAACCAGCTGCTCGTGGAAATGGACGGCTTCGACGCCAACCTCGGCGTGATTCTCATTGCCGGCACCAACCGGCCAGACATCCTCGACCCGGCGCTGCTGCGCCCCGGTCGATTCGACCGCCAGATCATGGTCGATCGTCCCGACCTGAAGGGCCGGGTCGAGATCCTGGCAGTCCACAGCAAGGGCAAGCCGCTCGCCGATGAGATCGACCTCGAGGTCCTGGCCCGGCAAACTCCCGGCTTCACCGGCGCCGACCTTGCCAACCTCATAAACGAGGCCGCCATCCTGGCCGCCCGGCATGAGAAGAAGCAGATCACGATGGAAGAGCTCGAAGAGTCGATCAGCCGGGTAGTGGCCGGTCCCGAGCGTAAGAGCCGGCTCATCAGCGAGGACGAGAAGCTCGTTATCGCCTATCACGAGGGCGGTCATGCGCTCGTCGGCCATGCGGTTCCCAACGGTGACCCTGTCCACAAGGTCACGATCATTCCCCGCGGCATGTCGCTCGGCCACACCCTGACGCTGCCGACCGAGGACCGCTACATCACCCGCCGCTCCGAGATGGTCGATCGACTGGCCATGATGCTGGGCGGTCGCACCGCCGAGGAGCTCATCTTCCAGGACCCGAGCACCGGCGCCGCCGACGATATCGAGAAGGCGACCAATCTGGCTCGCCAGATGGTGATGGAGTTCGGCATGTCCGACAAGCTCGGGCCGATGAAATACGGCACCAATCAGGGTGAGGTCTTCCTCGGCAAGGACTACGCCCAGCACCAGGACTACTCAGACGAACTCGCTTCTCTCATCGACACCGAGGTGCGCAAACTCATCACCCAGGCCCACGACGAGGCCCGCCTCATCCTCACGACGCACCGCGATGTGCTCGATCGGCTTGCCAAAGAGCTCATGGAGCGAGAGACACTTGATCGGGCGGAGGTAGGCGAAGTGTTCTCGTCGGTCGGCAAGTGGGTCTACTCGGCAAATGGGGGCGGCCGGATCGAGCCCCCGCCATCGTCGATCGACCCGCCGGACACGCCAGACACCTTGACCGATGGCGACAGCGTTGCTGCCGCCTCGAGCAGCGAAGGCAGCCCGAGCTGAGCTGGTCGGCGGGTTCTACTCGTCTCTGGGACGGGTCGCGCACTGTGATCATGGGGGTGCTCAACGTCACTCCCGACTCGTTTTCCGACGGTGGCCGGTATGGGTCCCTCGAGGCAGCCGTTCGCCACGGTGTCGAGATGGCCGAGCAGGGTGCCGACGTCATCGATGTCGGTGGTGAATCCACCCGTCCCGGTGCCGATCCGGTTTCGGCAATCGACGAGCTCAACCGGGTGGTGCCGGTGGTGGGAACCCTCGCCGAACAGGGCATCGCGGTGTCGATCGACACGGCCAAGCCGGAGGTCGCCAGAGTGGCTCTCGAGGCCGGTGCCCTCATCGTGAACGACGTGACAGGGCTCTCCGATCCGCTGATGGCGCCGCTTGCCGCCGAGTTCTCTGCCGGAGTCGTCATCATGCACATGCAGGGACAACCTCGCACCATGCAGGACCAGCCTCAGTATGAGGATGTGGTCGGTGAGGTCCGTGGTTTCCTCGTGGCCCGGGCCCGTGCGGCCGAGGAAGCCGGAGTGCGGCCGGATCGGATTGCCATCGATCCGGGGATCGGTTTTGGCAAGGCGTTTGATCACAACCTCGCGCTGCTCCGCAACCTCCACAAACTGGTAGACACCGGCTATCCGGTACTCCTGGGGACGTCTCGGAAGGCGTTTCTCGGCCGGATTCTCGGTGGATCGGTTCCGGCGCCCGAGCGCGATCCCGCCACCGGCGCTACCGTGGCCCTGGCCATAGAGCAAGGGGTGGCCATCGTGCGGGTGCACAACGTGGCAATGACAACGCAGATAGCGCGAACGGTCGAGGCGATTCTCGGCCGGGACTCCTAATGGCGGGTCTCGAACCACGCGGCTTCGTATGGATCATCGCCCGCCGTCTCGCCCTCTCTGAGCGGATCGGTGGCCAGGGACTCCAGCACCGGCGGGTTCGGCGGAGCGAGGAGATCGATTGGCTCAGGGACGAGGGATTCACCGACGTGTTGTCGCTCCTCGAGGCCAATCAGAACCTCGCCTCCTATCGAGAGGCCGGGATTCGGGCCCACCATGTCTCATTGCCCACCGATTACGAAGATGTCGAGGCTGAGACTGTGTTTCGGGCACTCGAGCGCATCCTCGGGGACCAGCGCAACGTCTTGCTTGCCCACCGGGATCATCTTGACGACGCCCTCATCGGCTTCATGGGTGGGTATCTCATCCGTTCCGGCTTGATTGAGGATCCGATCATGGCAACTGCCACGATCCAGGAGATCGCCGGCCGGCCCCTCGGCCCTGAGGGCCGCAGGCTCGTAACCGCTTCGCTCGAGTGAGGCCCGGCGCGTGACGCGCATCGCCGTCGGATTCGGCTCCAATCTGGGAGACCGGGAGGCCCATCTCAATGCCGGGTTAGCTGCGATTGCTCGCCATGCCCGCCCCGTATCGCGTTCGTCCCTCTATGAGTCGGCGCCGGTCGGACCGGTCGAACAGGACGCATTCCTCAACGCGGTCGCAGTCTTCGAAACCGACGAGACGCCGCTCCGGATCCTCGAACGCCTGCTCGGCATCGAGCAAACCCGCGGCCGGACCCGCCAGGTCCGCTGGGGCCCCCGCACGCTCGACCTCGACCTGCTCCTCTACGGCAAGCACGCCGTCACCGAAGAGGGCCTCACCGTCCCGCATCCCGAACTGGCCAATCGCCGTTTCGTCCTAGAGCCCCTCCTGGAAACCTGGCCCGACGCCACCCTCCCAGACGGCACATCCCTCAGTTCCTTCTTGGAATCGGTTCAGGACCAGGTGGTGACCCGCCTCGGCGACTGGAACGTCGTTTGGTGGAAGCACCTGTGGTGGCGGCTTCGCTATGGCGGGCGCCGAGCATCCGGCATCGGGGTCGGCGGTAGGGCGGGCCGCGGGTAGCGGGCAGCGGGCTCAACCGACGGTGGGCGCTCGCCTTAACCTCTACTCCATGAGATTCATCCTCGTCGGCCCGGGACGGGCCGGCATGTCGCTGGCGCTTGCCTTTCGTGACGCTGGTCACGAGCTGGTTGGCGTCCTTGGTCGGGAGAGCGCCTCCGAGGCCGCTGTCCGGCTCGGCGCGGTCGAGCTTTCGTGGGACGAGCTATTACCGGCCGCCGATCTGCTTGTCATCAGTGTGAGGGACGACGCCATCGGCGAAACCGCCGTTCGTATCGCTTCCCGGGCCATCGGTGTCGGCGCCGCCGTCCACGTTTCCGGCTCGGTGCCGGTCGGGGAACTGGCGCCGCTGGCCGACGTCGGTCTCGCCATTGGCGGCTTCCACCCATTGCAGAGCCTCCCGGATCCCGACACGGGGGTCACGCGATTGCGTGGAGCCTGGGCCGGGATCACCGCAGAGGATCCGGATCTCCACATCGGCCTCGTCGAGCTGGCACGGTCGATCGGCATGATCACCTTCGATCTGGCCGACGGGGTCCGCCCCCTCTATCACGCCGGCGCTTCAGCGGCCGCCAACTACGTCGTCGGCAGCCTGGCGCTCGCCGAGCGGCTCTTCAGGGCAGCCGGGGTGCCGTGGGAGGCGGCCATTCCGCTTATTGAGGCGGTGGTCAAGAACGCAACCGAACTGGGCCCCGACGATGCGCTAACCGGGCCGATCGCTCGTGGTGACGTCGCGACGGTGGAGCGCCAGCGTGCTGCCGTTCGGGAAGCGGCCCCCGACCTGGAAGCCGACTTCGTTGACATCGGCCGGGCGGTAGCCCACCTGGCCGGCCGCCGGGAAGAGTTCCGGAGCGCGTTCAAGTGATCGTGGTCGAGACATTCTCCGATGTGCGGGCGGCCTCGGCTGGCCGGGTGGGCCTGGCTCCGACGATGGGGTATCTCCATGACGGGCATCTCTCGCTGTTTCGAGCCGCTCGGGAACGGTGTGACACCGTGGTGGCGTCGATCTTCGTGAACCCACTCCAGTTCGGGCCAAACGACGACCTCACCCGTTACCCGCGCGATCTCGACCGGGACGCGGCGCTCGCCGACCGGGAGGGGGTCGACATACTGTTCGTGCCGCCGGCCGCCGAGATGTATCCCGAACCACCGCGTACGGCGCTGCACATCGCCGATCTCGCTGAGCGCTTCGAGGGCGCCCACCGGCCGGGCCACTTTGAGGGGGTGGCCATCGTGGTCGCCAAGCTCCTCGCCGGCAGCCAGCCCTCGCACGCCTTCTTCGGACGCAAGGACGCCCAGCAACTCGCAGTGGTCCGTCGGATGGCCGCCGACCTTTCGTTCCCGGTCGAGATAGTCCCGGTATCGACGGTGCGAGAGTCCGATGGATTGGCACTGTCGTCGCGGAACACGTTCCTGAGCACCGACGATCGAGTGTCGGCTCTGGCGCTCTCCGGCGGCTTGATGGCAGCGGCGGCGGCGGTCGAAGCAGGGGAGCGGGACGGAGCAGCCCTCGAGGCGCTCGTGGTGGAGGCGGTGGGCTCCGTCGACGGCGCTCGGCTCGAATATGCCGCCCTCGCCGACGCGGCTACCGTCCAGCCGCTGACCGAATTGACCACCGATGCGTTTCTGGCGGTGGCAGCCCGGGTGGGAGAAACCCGCCTCATCGACAACGTGGCCTTTAGCGTTGGGGTCGATTCGGTCATGATTGACCGTGGCACGACCCTCGAGGGGCCGTCCGTTCTGGAGGAATTCTGATGCTGTTGGTGATTGACGTCGGCAATACCGAGACCGTCCTCGGTGTTTTCGATGGTGACAACCTGGCCGCCCATTGGCGGGTGACAACGGTGCGTGGCCGGACCCGGGATGAATATCGACTCCTGCTCGGCGGCATGCTCGACATGGAGGGTTACGGCCGTTCCCGGCTGTCGGGTGTGGCGGTGTCGAGTGTGGTTCCACCCGCCACGCACGCACTGCGCGATGTGGCCGGCTTCCTCGCCGACGGGCCGGTGCTCGTGATAGAGCCGGGAGTGAAAACCGGGATGCCGATCCTCATCGACAATCCTCGCGAGGTGGGGGCCGACCGGATTGTGAACGCGGTGGCCGCCGCCCAGCTGTACGGAGCCCCGGCGGTGGTGGTCGATTTCGGCACCTCCACCAACTTCGATGTGGTGAGCGCCGATCGCGAGTACATCGGGGGTGTCATTTCCACCGGTCTTGAGGTGTCCCAGGAAGCTTTGATCCGCGCCACGGCCGCCCTGCGGCGGGTGGAGCTCACCCCGCCCCGCTCGGTTATTGGCAAGGGCACCGTTGAGGCCATTCAGAGCGGATTGCTCTACGGTCACGCCGGGCTGGTCGACGGGATCATGAACCGGATCACCGCCGAGCTCGGTGGGGCGGTTCACACCCTCGCTACCGGTGGCCTCGCGTCGACCATCGTTCCTCACTGCAGCACGGTCGACACCGTCGACGAGTTTCTGACCTTGCACGGCCTCCGTCTCATTGCCGAGATGAACCGATGAGCACCGAACAGCACGACGAACGCCGCCGCAAGGTGGAAGCCCTGCGGGAACGCGGGATCGATCCGTATCCGGTCGGTTTCGAACAGACCGCCGAAGCCGGCGAGTTACGGGAACGCTTTGGAGATCTCGAAGCCGAGGTTTCAACCGGCGAGATGGTCTCAGTGGCCGGGCGACTCATGGGAAAGCGGGATCTCGGCAAACTGAGTTTCGGGGTCCTGCAAGACCGATCGGGCCGTATCCAACTCTTTGCCGACAAGGGGACACTTGGCGAAGAGCTCGCTACGTTCGTTGATCTTGACCTCGGCGACCTTCTCGGGGTCACCGGAGAAGTCATCACGACCAGGAAAGGTGAATTGAGCGTCCGGGTTCACGAGTTCCGCTTGCTTGCCAAGTCGTTGTGGCCGCTACCCGAGAAGTGGCACGGTCTGGCCGATGTCGAGACGCGGTACCGCCAGCGATATCTCGACCTCATTTCCAACGAGGAGGCGAGGCGAGTGTTCGGCGTCCGGGCGGGCGTGCTGCGGGGGTTGCGACGCGCCTTCGAGGATCGCGGTTATGTCGAGGTGGAAACGCCGGTTCTCCAGAGTCAGGCCGGGGGAGCGCTGGCCACTCCGTTCCTGACCCATCACAACGCCCTCGACATCGACATGTATCTCCGGATCGCCCTCGAGCTCCACCTCAAGCGGCTCATCATCGGTGGCATCGACAAGGTGTTCGAAATCGGGCGGGTCTTTCGCAATGAGGGCGTTTCGCCCCAACACAATCCCGAGTTCACGATGCTCGAGAGCTATGAGGCCTACGCCGACTACGAAGACATCATGCGCCTGGTCGAAGACACCGTTTCGGGTGTCGCCGAGACGGTGACCGGCGCGAGCCAGATCACCTACAAGGACCGCCCGCTCGACCTGTCGCCTCCGTGGCGGCGGGCGCCGTTCATGGAACTGATCAACGAGGCGACCGGCCGGGAGTGGGATCCGGAGATGGACACCGCCGAAGCCCGGGCGGCGGCTCGCGATCTCGGTGTTGAAGTCGAAGTGGGCGGAACCGGCAAGGTCCTCGAAGAGCTATTCGAGCGCTTCGTCGAGCCCGATCTGTGGGACCCGACCTTCGTCATCGACTTCCCGAAGGAGATCTCACCGTTCGCCCGCGATCACCGGAGCAAGCCCGGCCTGGTCGAGCGGTTCGAGGGTTTCGTGGCCGGTATTGAGTTCTGTAATGCCTTCACCGAGCTCAACGACCCCGAAGAGCAACTCCGCCGCTTCGAGGTTCAGGCTCGCGCCCGGGCTCAAGGCGACGAGGAAGCCCATGTGACCGATCTCGATTTCGTGCAGGCCATGGAGTACGGCATGCCCCCGACCGGCGGCCTCGGGATTGGCGTCGATCGCCTCGCCATGATCCTGGCCAACGTCAATACCCTTCGCGAGGTCATCCTGTTCCCGCATATGAGGCCGCTCGATGATGGAGTTTCCGGAGATCCTTCAAGCTGAGGGAGACAGTTGACAGTCAACAGTTGGCAGTCAACACCTGCGGCGCCGCTGAAAGGTCTCGGGCTGAGGGCTGAGGGCCGCCCCCGAAGGCGGCTAGGGGCTTGTGATCTGCTGAGCTCGCGTGACTCGGCTGTCATCGTTGACGTACTCGGGAGTGGTGAGCGCTGGCGCTTTGGTGTCCCGGAGCCATTCCTGCGGACGGTGGCCAACTTCACGCTCGCAGACGCACTCGAAGACGAGCACGTCGTCGCGGGTGTAGCGGACCTGATTGGTCGGGATGTAGACGGTTGCCTTGAGAAAGGGGCAATAGGCCGACAGGGTGCCCTCCGCCAGTTCCCGGTCCTCGGGGGTGAGGGCGCGGCGAATCCGATGGGCCCGGTCGCGGAGCGCATCGAGCTCCATACGCGACTCGGCCAGCTTGAAGATGTTGTCGGTGGTCGCCGCCAAATCCATATGGCGATGCCACCCCGCCAACAGCGCCTCAAATGCGTCGTTGAAAACCTGGTGGAGCATGGGGTGGATATCGACCGGATACGCCCCACTCTGAAGCTTTCAGCAGTCCACCGCGAACTACCAACCGCCAACCGAATGTGGGCGGTGGGCGGTTTGCTGCAATCTGAGCTTCGCTCAGGCCGCGAAACGCGAGCACCTTCAAGTGAGTGAAGGTGCCCGTCGAGTTTCGGGTGAGGGCGTTGCTGGGGCGCCGCTTGCTCCGTTGCACGACTCTGGCCGCGGGTTTCGTCGCTGTTCTCTGGCTGGGAACGACCCACCCCGGCAACCCTTCGGGTTGCTTACCCCTCCCGTGGACGGGAGGGGAGAAGAAGGCCGGTGACCGGTGACAGGTGACCGGTGACAGCAATCTGAGCTTCGCTCAGATTGCTAGTGCCCCGCCCACCGATTGGTGGCCAGAGATTCGATGACGGCGATGCGGCGCAGCACGTCGCGGATCTCGTCGCCGAAGGCCCGGATCTCTTCGGGCGTGCACTCCTCGTCGAGGAGGCCCCGGTTCTCGGCCAGTTGATGGGCGGATTCGAACAGGATCTTGGAGACGGATTCTTCGGCGGCAATGCGGTTCTGGAGCCGGTACTGCTTGCCGAGGGCCATCGACTTGTCGATGATTTGCTTCTTGTCCATTGGCCCGTCCGCAGTGGCGAGTACGTCGGCCACCACCTGATAGGCCTCCATGAACGGCCGAATCGCCCAGTGGGACCGCAGGATCCGGAGTTCCCTGAGAAGCTCGCGCACCGGCTCGCCGCCATCCTCGAGACGACCCTCCCAACCGGGCTCGCGATAGGCCAGCTCCTGGTGGATCTGCTCCCGATAGACGTCCTTCTCCGAGAAGAAGAATTCGAACTTCAGAAGATCCCGCATCGCCATGACCTCACCCCAGAACGCATCGCGATGGTCTCCGTCGGTTTCGCTCGCCTTGACGAGCGCCAGCTCGGCTATGGCGCCGGTCATGAAGAAATGAACCACCGTGTTGCGGTAGTAGGCGGCCGCGTGGTGCTGGTTGGGTTGGATGCGCCAGACGGTGTCGACCCCTCCTTCGAATGCTGAGACGATGTTCTGGTCAACGAGAAGCCGCAGCATGGCGTCGAGCTCGCGGCTCGTGTCGAGGGCGTCTTCGAGCGTCGTTGGAATGCCCCGCTGGGCGATGTACTCATTGAGCTCGGCGGTGTATTCGGTGATCTCTCTCAGGGTGAGTGCCCGGTCCTCGTTCGCCAGCATGGCGATGGTGACTAGAGCCGTCGGCGTGATCGGAGTCACCTCGTTGATGCGTCTGCTGACTTCAAAGGCGAGCTTTTGGATCTCCAGGCTCTGCTCATCGGGCTCGTCGGAGATCGTCACCTCTTTTGACATTGAGATCGGTTCCCCGAACCGGAGGTGCACCTTGCCGCCCTTCAGCTTGAGCCGGCTGATGGTCCGGACCAGCCATCCGGCTCCTTCCGAGTCCTTGGCCTCGCCCCGCTGTTCTGCGGCATACGAGCCGACGTCGATGATCTGGTCGTAGGCGATGGAGGTTGGGATGAGATACACCTCATCGCTCTTGCCCCGCCGGTAGGAGTCGGCCACGTAGCTGAGCATGCCAAAGCGCGGAGAGCGGAGCTTGCCGAGTCTCGACCGGCCGCCCTCGATGTACCACTCGAGCGGAAAGCGGCGCTCGAGGAGGAAGTCGATGTAGGCCCGCAACACCGCCTTGTAGAGCTCGTTGTCCTTGAAGCTCCGGCGGATGAAGAACACCCCGGCCCGCCGCAGCAGCGGCCCGACCGGGAAGAAGTTCATGTTGATGCCGCCGGCGGTGTGGTTGGGTGGGAAGTCGTTCTCCCACAGCAGGTAATTGAGGATTAGGTGGTCGAAGTTCGACTTGTGGGACGGCAGGAACACGAGCGGCGCTTGTTGTCCGAGGGCGTAGATCTGTTGAAGCTCATCGCGGTTGTAGTCCATGCCCGTGTACGTCTTGCGACTCAACCAGTGGACGGCGTTGGCGACAAGGTCGATGACGATGGGGCTATGGGTGGCGGCGATCTCTTTGACATACCGATTCGACTTGCGGAGCGACCACTCCCCGGTCTTGTTCTCGGACCTTCCAATGTCGATGACTCGCTGCTGGAACTCGTGTCGGTTGACGATGTCTTCCTGTACGAACTTGGGGACCTTGTAGCGGTTGCCCCGCAGGTCGCGCTCGGCGCGTTCGAGTGCCAGCCATGCCCGATGGGCGACGAACTCGGTGAAGTCCTCCAGGCGGGCCTGCTCACCCCAGGCTGTCCGCAACGTGCTGAGCGGAGCAGCCGCCCCTGCCACCAGTCGGACGCGGTCGGGGTGGCGGGAGCGGATCCAGTGGGCCCTTATTGGATTCGGGTCGCGCGGATCTCCGGTCATGATGAGATCGCTGATCCGAACCTGACGCACCCCACCGCGGTCTGGCGCCAGCCATACGACCCGCAGCGGCACCAGGAGCGGATCGTCGGTTCTCCCCAGCGTGGCTCGCAATACCGGGCTCAGCCGGCGGTGGCGCCGATGACGACGCGAGGACGGGATCTCGGCAGTTTCGGCGTACGAGTGAAACGGTTGGTTGCGCTCAATCCACTCGGTGATCAATTCGTGTTCGAGCCGATTCGATGTATCGATCAGAAAGGCGACGGCCCGACCCTGAGTGTCGGGCCACGCCGGCGCATCAACCAGCTGAGTCGGAGATTCCATCGCGTGATTGTAAGTGCTGTGTTGACAGCGCGCAGGCAACAGGTCGCCGGTCACCGGATTCGGTTTCGGACTTCGGGCTTGCGGAGATGAGAACTCGATCCTCAAGAACAGTCATCGGTCATCTACGACCAGATTCGGTTTCGGGCTTAGCGCCTTCGGAGATGAGGCCGTGATCCCCACAGGACAGTGTCCAACCACAAGTGGGAAGCAGGTGACGGGTGACCGGCGACAGGTGACGGCGAAGACGGCCGCCAGGCCGGCTGAGCTTCAGCTCGTCCGAGCTCTTTCGATCTGACCCATGAGGAAGGAGCCGAGGCCTCGCATGACTTCGCGGGCTTCTGAGAGAGGCAACTCGTCCAGTGATTTTTCGGCTCGACGAATGCGATGCTCGGCGTCGGAGATCCCGACTTCGACGTAGCCACCGGAGCGGATGATCTCGAGAACGCGGTCGATGGTGGCCGACTCGTACGGGCGTCCCACTCCGAGCAGGCTTCGCAATTCGGCGCCCGGTCCCTCGGCGAGGGCGGCCAGCACCGGCAGCGTGAAGGTGCCCTCGCCCACGTCGGATCCGGCCGGCTTGCCGAGGAAGTCGCTTGATGCGACGAGGTCGAGTACATCATCGATGAGCTGAAACGCCACCCCGAGATCCCAGGCCCAGGCGCTGACTGCTTCCATCGTCGTTGCGTCGGCGTCCGAGGCCATCGCTCCGAGACGGGCCGACGTGCGGATGAGGCTGGCGGTCTTGTCTTCGATTACCCGGTAGTAGTCCTCGGGGCCGTGGGCGGTGTCGCCTGCCAGCTGCAGCTCGAGTACCTGGCCCTCGCACAGCTGGGCGTATGTCTGGGCGAGAAGGACGACGCCTTCCTGGCCGAGGCTGGTGGCCGCCACTTCGGAGGCCCGGGCGAGGGTGAAATCGCCTGCGAGTATGGCGACCGTGTTGTCCCAGTTGTGGTTTGCCGACACTGATCCCCGTCGGCTGTCGGCTTCGTCGATGACGTCATCGTGATAGAGGCTGCCAACGTGGATGAGCTCGACGGCTACCCCGGCATCGACGGCTCGGAAGTCCTGATTGGGTCCCAATTCGGCCGCCAGTTGAGCAAGGAGGGGGCGGAATCGCTTGCCACCCGCCTCCAGATAGTGGCGGGCGATCTTGCTCAGGAACTGGTTGGAGCTCTCGGTGACCTCGAGCAGGCGCGACTCAACGCGCTGCATGCGTTCCCACACTGCCGCCAGTGGAACGAGCTCCTCGATAGAGGGGGTGTCCATGCAGATCAGTGTAGGTGGGATGCGGAAGCTCGCACCTGGAGAATGTGTGCCGGGGGTTTGCGACCGGCCCCAACCGCCGACCGCCAGAACGCGACCAGATGTCCCTTGTTGGCACGGTGGGCGGTGGGCGGTGGGCCGTTCGCTCGTGAGGGGTGGGCCGTTCGCTCCCCACAGCCGGGAACAGACTGCCCTTGCTCCGCGTTACCTCATTCCCGGATGATTAAAGGGAGGCGTCGAAGACGCCGATTGACCGAAATCAGCCGGTAAGAGGGCCCAGGAAGCTAGAACAGGGCCGGCGGTATACTCCGCGCACGGCGGCCACCGGGCTCGTCGCATTGATTAGGAGGAACGAGGGTGTTCGAGAGATTCACCGAACGGGCTCGCAGAGTTGTTGTCCTGGCGCAGGAAGAAGCTCGTCTTCTCAACCACAATTACATCGGCACCGAGCACATCCTTCTCGGCCTCATCCACGAGGGCGAAGGGGTCGCCGCCCGCGGCCTCGAGACCATGGGAATCGGCCTCGACTCGGTTCGTCAGCAAGTCGTCGACATCATTGGCCAGGGCTCACAGGCGCCCAGTGGCCACATTCCGTTCACTCCCCGCGCCAAGAAGGTCCTCGAACTGTCATTGCGCGAAGCGCTCCAACTCGGACACAACTACATCGGTACCGAGCACATCCTCCTCGGCCTCATCCGGGAGGGCGAAGGCGTGGCGGCCCAGGTGCTCCAGAAGCTCGGCGCCGATCTGCACAAGGTTCGCCAGACGGTGATCCAGCTGCTGTCGGGCGTCCAGCAAGAAGATCAGCCGAGCGGCGGTGCTCCGACGAGTGGTCGCCAGCAGCGAGGCGGCGGCAGCGAATCTTCCGGCACCGGATCTGCGGTGCTCGACCAGTTCGGGCGCAATCTCACCCAGCTGGCTCGCGAGTCCAAGCTCGACCCGGTCATCGGCCGTAGCGATGAGATTCAGCGAGTCATGCAGGTTCTGTCCCGCCGGACCAAGAACAACCCCGTTCTCATCGGTGAGCCCGGCGTTGGCAAGACCGCCATCGTCGAGGGCCTCGCATTGAAGATCGTCGCCGGCGACGTCCCGGACACCCTCACCGGCAAGCAGCTCTACACGCTCGACCTCGGTGCTCTTGTGGCAGGGTCCCGCTATCGCGGTGACTTCGAGGAGCGCCTCAAGAAGGTATTGAAGGAGATCCGCACCCGCGGTGACATCATCCTCTTCATCGATGAGATCCACACCCTCGTCGGCGCAGGCGCCGCCGAAGGCGCTATCGACGCCGCCAGCATCCTCAAGCCGATGCTGGCCAGGGGCGAGCTCCAGACCATCGGAGCCACCACCCTCGAGGAGTACCGCAAGTACCTCGAGAAGGACTCGGCCCTCGAACGCCGTTTCCAGCCGGTCCAGGTCGACGAGCCGACAGTGGCCGAGACCATTCTCATCCTCAAGGGCCTTCGCGACCGCTACGAGATCCACCACCAGGTCACGTTCACCGACGGGTCCCTGGTGTCGGCCGCCAACCTGGCCGACCGTTACATCTCCGATCGGTTCCTGCCGGACAAGGCAATTGACCTCATCGACGAGGCGGGCAGCCGCATGCGCCTCAAGCGCAAGGCGCTCGGCCCTGAGCTCGAGGAGCTGGAAGGCAAGCTCTCCGAGGTCAGAATCCAGAAGATCGAGGCGTCACAGAGTCAGCAATACGAGCGGGCCGCCCAGCTGCGCGATCAGGAACGCACGCTGCTCCAGGAGCGCACCCAGCGCGAGACCGAGTACACCGAGGCCGGGGCTCTCTTCGACGTGACCATCGACGAGGAAGAGATCGCCGAGGTCCTGGCACAGTGGACGGGCATTCCCGTTCAGAGCCTCACCGAGGAAGAGACCCAGAAGCTGCTTCGCATGGAGGAAGAGCTCCACGGCCGCATCATTGGCCAGGAGGACGCCATCTCGGCAGTCAGCCGGGCTATCCGGCGCACCCGTTCGGGCCTCAAGGATCCGAAGCGACCGGCCGGCTCCTTCATCTTCCTGGGCCCCTCCGGTGTCGGCAAGACCGAGACCGCCAAAGCGCTCGCCCAGTTCCTCTTTGGTGACGAGGACGCCCTCATCCAGATCGACATGTCCGAGTACATGGAGAAGCACACGGTCAGCCGTCTGGTCGGTTCGCCGCCCGGATACGTCGGATACGACGAGGGTGGGCAACTGACCGAAGCCGTCCGGCGCAAGCCGTTCTCGGTGGTCCTGTTCGACGAGATCGAAAAGGCCCACCCGGACGTGTTCAACACACTCCTCCAGATTCTCGAGGATGGACGTCTCACCGACGCCCAGGGACGCGCCGTCGACTTCAAGAACACCGTGATCATCATGACCTCCAACCTCGGAACCGCCGACTTGCGACGCCAGAGCATCGGCTTCGGTGGTGAGGACGGCGAAGGCGTGAGCTACGAGCAGATCAAGGAAAAGGTCAACGACGCCCTCAAGAAGCACTTCCGGCCCGAGTTCCTCAACCGGATCGATGAGGTCATTGCCTTCCACGAGCTGACGATGGATGAGGTCAAGCAGATCGTCGACCTGTTCCTCGTGCGCATCCAGGAGCAACTGGCTTCGCAGGGTCTCGAGATCGTGCTCACCGAGGGCGCCAAGGAACTCCTCGCCAAGAAGGGCTACGACCCGCAGTTGGGGGCCAGGCCGCTGCGCCGGTCCATTCAGCGGTTGCTGGAGGACGCCCTGGCCGAGAAGATGCTCTACGCCGAGTTCTCGGCCGGCTCCACCATCCTGGTGGATGTGGACGAGGAAGATCCCGAGGCCGCCCTCTCCTTCGGCGGTGTCGACACGCCGAACGCCCCACCGGTAGAGCTAGCCGACAGCGAAGGCTAGGCAGCCCTCCGGGCTGCTGCATACCGCATACCGCCAACCGCCAACCGGCGTCTCTGAAGCGGTGGGCGGTGGGCGGTGGGCGTTGCCAGCTACTCTCCCCGTCCATGCTGACCCGTCCGAAGACCTCCCCCGCGGTGATCCTGGCGATTCTCGGCGCGGCCTATGTGGCGGCGCAGATGATGGCCGATATCGCCAGTCTCAAGATCATCACCGTGTTCGGGTATGCGGTCGATGCGGGCACGCTTGTGTATCCGTTCACATTCACGCTGCGCGACATGGTGCACAAGCTGGCCGGCAAGCAGGTGGCGAGGGCACTGATCTTTGCCGCGGCCGCCATCAACATCGCCATGGCCGCGTTGTTCTGGGTGGTATCCAAATGGAACGGTGATCCGAGCGTCGGCGAGCAGGTCGCGTTCGGAGACGTGCTCGCTCCGGTCTGGCGGATCGTGCTGGCGTCGATCATCGCTGAAGTCATTTCCGAGCTCATCGACACCGAGGCCTATCAACGCTGGGTGGATCGTTTCGGCACTCGGCTCCAGTGGGGACGGGTGCTTTCGTCGAATGCGGTGGCCCTTCCCATCGACTCGGCGCTTTTCGTGCTCATCGCCTTCGCGGGAGATCTTCCCGGGTCAGCGATGTGGGAGATCTTCTGGCTGAACGTGATCTTCAAGGGCGTGGTGACGGTGATCTCGCTCCCGTGGATCTACCTTGTGAAGCCGGAACCGTCCGACTCGTCGGTGCCGCCGATTACCACGTTGGATGTGTGAGAACCCCACCGTCGACGATGAGGTTGGTCCCCGTTATCCAGCGCGCCAGATCCGAGCAGAGGAATAGGCAGGCATCGCCGACGTCCTCCGGACTACCGAGCCTGCCCAGTGGTGCGGCCTTTTGCCAGCGAGAGACTCCTTCCGGCCACGCCTCGGCGAGGCCCGGCCGGCTGATGAGTCCCGGCGACACGGTGTTCACTCGAATCCCGTCTGCTCCGTAGGACAGGGCAGCGGCACGGGCGTGCATGATCACCGCTGCCTTCGCCGTCGCGTAGTGGCCGTGGAGCGGCGCTGGTTGGCTTCCTTCAATGGAGGCTATGTGGACGATGGCTCCCCCTTCACCCTGTTGCCGCAGCCTCCCGGCCACCGCTTGGGTTAGCCGGTGGACCGCGGTGAGATTCGTATCGATCATCTCAGACCAGTCTTCATCGCTCATGTCGGCAAACGAGACGAGAGGCTGGATGCCGGCGTTGTTGATGAGGGCATCTATCCGGCCGAACCCGCTGACGGTGGCCTCGACCAGCGAGGCCGGACCACCGGGATCAGTGAGATCGACCTGAAAGATCTCGACCGATTCTCCGAATTTGGCGCGTAGTTCGGCAGGATTCGACGATCGCACCTGGGCAAGTATTGATGCACCGGCTTGTGCGAACCTCCGAACGATGCCCGTCCCGATCCCTCCAGTAGAGCCGGTGATGATGACCACCTTTCCTGTGAGGTCGAGCATGTCGCGAGGCGTCGGGATCGGGATCAAGAGGCCTCGCTTCGGGTGAGTCGGGAAATCTCCCGGTGGACCTGCGGGTATTCAGATTCGAGACGCTCGGCGACGCCGAGCTCAAAACTCTCCTGCCGGTAGGGAGGAGCCATGGTGGTCCCGACCAGTGTCCAGTCACCGAGGGTGTCGGCGCCCATCCATACCCCGCCGGGCACGGGGACACAGGGCCGTTCACCGGTCGCAAGGTCGTCGCCGAGAACGGGTCGGGTCGCGCTGCCATCGGGGTGCAGCAACAGCATCTCGGCGGCCGCCCCGGCGTAGTGATGCCACAACTCGGGCCCGTCGAGACGGTGCAGGGCTGAGAAGTCACCCGGCTGCATCAAGAAATAGATGCTGGTGCTCTGAGGGTCGCTCCAAGTGAGAGCCCACCGACCCCCCTCGTGAGCCAAGGGCTCGAGGCCGAGCAGCTTGGCAACGTCAGATCCGTTCATCGCTTCAACCTTCGTTAGGTCACCCCGGACTGTACGACAGGCCTTCGGACCAGGTGTCATTCTTACCGGTTGCCAGATTCCGCCCTGCCGCCGGTGGAGGACCTTCTCGCCAGCCTGATGGTCCTGCCGGTCTATTTCGCTGGTGGCGCATCCCCTGTCGGACGCGCGAGACTGTCGGTGTGAACGTCGACGGAACCCACATGCGCACCATCTGGCCCGAGGTGGACAGGCGCGCCGTAGCCGTCATAGATCAGACGAGGCTGCCGCACGCGTTGAAGATCGCCCGTATCACCACCCTGGAAGACGCTGCCGACGCCATCGAAAGGATGGTCGTCCGGGGTGCGCCTCTCATCGGCGCGACGGCTGCCTACGGGATGGCACTGGGACTTCAGACCGATCCCTCCGACGACAATCTTGCCGAGGGCCGGGCCCGGCTCCTCAGAACGCGACCCACCGCCGTGAACCTACGGTGGGCACTCGACGAGGTGAGCGAGACGGTCCGGCC
>CAXMQV010000098.1:0-15520 GCA_964195905.1 uncultured Gammaproteobacteria bacterium | reverse complement strand
GTGGTGGTGGTGGTGGTGGTGGGTGCGACAGTGGTGTCACTGCCGGCATCATCGCCACCGCACGCAGTCGCTACGAGAGCGAGCACGGCAAACAGTGCCGTGAGCAGCTTCCAGCGTTTTAGCATTGGATTACTCCTGTGTTGAATCAAAATCCGCACGGGACGTGCGAGAAACCCCGGAACCGGGGAGTGCAATCAGAAGCGTATCAAGTTCTCGTGCCTTTACCCACTTCCTTTGCCCTTCTCCACGCGGTGTCACCTGCGCGGCAGGCCCCGGCCTAACGTGAGACCGAGACTGCGCAGGAGATACGCCGTGAACGTGTTGTTCGTCGTTGCCGAGATGGCGCCATTCGCGACCTCGGGAGGGTTGGGAGACGCCGCCACCGGCATCGCCCATGCCCTTCATCGCCTCGGCGAGCAGGTGACGGTGCTCATGCCTCGCTATCAGTTCCTGGACGGGCTCGGCGACGCCCGGCCAGGTGAGGGCCCGGCCCGGGCGATCTACCACCACGTCGAGGCAGGCATCCGGATCCTGTTCGTCGATGACCCCGAGTCTTTCGATCGTCCCGGCATCTATGGGCCAGAGGCTGGATCGGCCTACGAGGACGAGTGGCGTCGATGGGGCCGGTTCTGCCAGACGGCGGCAGCCGTGGGTGGGCAGTTTGACATCGTGCACCTGCACGACGCCCAGGCCGCTCCGACCGCCCTCCTCAGTTCCACGCCGACCGTCTTCACACTCCACAACGCCGCCTACTCGGTGTCGGGTCCGCTCGACGAGACGGTGGCGCTGTTCGATGACAATCCGGCCGCCGCCGACATGCTCGAGTGGTACGGAGAGGCCAACTTCCTGAAGGCAGGGATTCTTGCCGCCGACCAGGTCTCGACCGTAAGCGCCGGATATGCCCGCCAGATTGCCGAAGACCCCGAGGTGTCGTCGGGTCTCAACGAGTTCATCGCCGGCCTGACGCATCCCGTCGCCGGCATTCTCAATGGGATCGAGATCCGACGTTTCGACCCCCTCACCGACGCGGCGATCCCGGCGCGGTACGGGCCCGATGATCTGTCAGGGCGCTCCGCAGCCAGGGCGGAGCTGTTGGCGCGCAGCGGCATCGATGGCTCCGGCGTCATTTTCGGGATGGTGGGTCGAATGACCGGTCAGAAGGGCCTCGAACTGCTCGATCCGGTGATCGACCGGCTCGTCGGCGAAGGATTGCGGCTGGTGGCAGTTGGCAACGGAGACGAGGACGAGCGCGTCGACACCTGGGTGTCCGACCACCCACACGCCGTCTGGCACGCCGAGTACTCGGACGAGCTGTCCCGGCTCGTGTGGGCCGGCGGAGATTCCTATCTAATGCCATCCAAGTTCGAGCCAGGCGGGCTCGGCAACCTGTACGCCATGCGCTACGGGGCTCCGCCGGTGGTGCGTTTCACCGGCGGGCTCGCCACCACCGTGATTGACGCCGACGCCAATCCGGTACTGGGCAACGGGTTCGGGTTCGACGACTACACCCCGGAAGCGCTGGCCGAGACGGTGGAACGGGCCATGACGATGTTCCGCGACGACCCGGCCCGCTGGGCCGAATTGCAGGGGGTAGGGATGAGGACGGATTGGGGATGGGATCCGTCCGCTCGCCGCTACCTTGAGTTGTACGAAGACGTGCTGGCCAGGGCCTAGCCGCTCGACATCGGTTCGAAAGCGCGTACTGTGATCATGGTGAGCTGAGGAGAGAGAGATGGATCGCGTCCGCGACCTGGAACGCATAGAAGAGGCACTGACCGCAGCCGCCGCCGTGCTGGCCGATTACACGCCCGGATTCATCGATGCCACCCGCAAGAGCGGGGGCGATCCGGTGACAGAAGCCGACGAGAAGGTCGACGAGTTGCTGCGTGAGTGGCTGCCGGAGGCGGGTGATGGGTGGCTGTCTGAGGAGACGGTCGACAGCCCGGAACGTCTGGCGGCACGGCGGGTCTGGGTCGTCGATCCGCTCGATGGGACCCGTGAATTCGTGGAAGGGATTCCGGAATGGTGTGTGTCGATCGGCCTCGTCGAGAACGGCGTGGCGGTGGCCGGCGGCATCATCAACACTGTCATGGATCAGCGCGTGGTCGGCTCGCTGGAAACCGGTGTGACGCTCAACGGCGTACCGGCGAGGGTGCGGCCAATCGAACAGATTGAGGGCGCTGAGGTATTGGCCAGCCGGAGTGAGGTCCGGCGGGGGGAGTGGGACCACTTCCAGGATGGCCCGATCACCGTCCGCCCGATGGGGTCGGTGGCCTACAAGATGGCCCTGGTGGCGGCCGGCCTGGCCGACGCCACCTGGACTCTCACCCCCAAGAACGAGTGGGATGTGGCAGCCGGGACTGCTCTGGTAACGGCAGCAGGCGGCACCGTCCTCTACCCCGACGGCTCAACCCCAACCTTTAACAACCCCGACCCGCTGATCCCCGGCCTGGTGGCCGTGCCCCCCGGAATCGTGACCGCGGTAAAGGGCCTTATTGGCTAGGTCAAGTGTTCCCCGCCAAGAGGGCGGGGTGGCTCCGCCGGAGGCGGAGGCGGGGTGGGGGAGACGGTGAATCCCCAGCGGACCCGCTGTTCGGTAGGGTCGGCTCGACACAAGGGAGGATGTCATGTCGGATTCCGACGACACCGCACAAGTAGCCGCCATCGCCACGGACTACGTCCAGGGCTGGTACACCGGGGACGTGGCACGGATGGATCGAGCCCTCCACCCCGACCTCGCCAAGCGAATCATGGACGACGAGGGCCAGTTGCGAGTCGTGACGAAAGGCCGGATGATCGAACTGACCGGCGAGGGTGGTGGCGAGGATCCGGACGCCGAGTTCGAAGTGACGGTAGACCACATCTCGGACACCATCGCCAGCGCCCGTGTCCTCTCGCCCGAATACCTCGACTACCTCCACCTCCAGAAGACGTCCGACGGCTGGAAGATCGTCAACGTCCTCTTCCGCACCAGCGAGTAGCGCTCTTCCCCGACCTGGACCGCAACGCACGGCGGTACCTCCGAGGTGCCTCTTGGTTCTTCTTCCCCTCCATGAGGTGAGGGGGCGAACCCTCCGGGTTCGGCCTCCGACGAAGGAGGAGGCGGGGTGGGGGAGGGATAGAACCGGTCGGCTAGCTGGGTTGTTGGTTCGGCGTCTCCCCCCATCCGTCACCGGCCTTGCGGCCGGTGCCACCTTCCCCTCGAGGGGAAGGAAGAAGAGGGGTGGTTCACCTTCTTCGTGGGGCGAATTCATTACGAGAACGCTGCTAGGCGAGGGCGGGACCGCGGGGCCACACCAACAACAGCGGATTGAGGCCGGAGATCGGGGTGGGGGAGGCGGTGAACCGCCAACACCGATGTCGTCTAGCCGACCCGCCACACCGCCGCACTGCGACCCTTCAAGGCGATCCCCGTCGTCTCGCCGTCGTTGCTGATCCCGCCTGAGCCCCACACGGTCTGGAACTCGGTGCCGTCGATACCGGGGACCTTGGCGGATTCTGCTTTGGTGCCGCTGTTGACGGCCACCACGATGTGCTCGCCGTCGAGCTTGCGCTCGAACACGTAGAGCCCGATCCGGTAGTTACCGGGGTGCGGCCAGAGCCGCCTGTACTCGCCGGTGCGAAGGGCCGGGCATGACTTCCGCAGCGCGATGAGCGATTTGGTCGCCTCCAGCACCTCCTGATTCCACGATCCCTCGTGTTCCCAGGGGAATCCACGCCGGCAGTCGGGATCCCGCTTACCTTCCAGGCCGATCTCGTCGCCGTAGTAGACAGACGGCGCTCCCGGGAAGGTGAACTGAAGAAACGTCGAGAGGATGACCGATTGAGTATCGCCGCCGAAGACCGTCATCACCCGGGGCGTGTCGTGGGACCCGAGCAGGTTGAGGTGACCCTGCATCCGCTCGGCCCCGTACGTGCTGAAGAGGTGATCGACCCCGTCGGCGTACCCGCCGGCGTCCTGCGGGGGACGCACCTCGTAAGTGATGCCCTCGACGACCTCATCAACCACGTGGTGGCCGCCCACATACCGGAAGATGTGGCCGGTCAGTAGGTAGTTCATGGTGCCGTCGAACCGGTCGCCCCTGGTGAAGTCGCTGGCGTCGCCCCAGATCTCACTGACGATGTAGGCATCGGGATTGATGGCCCGCACCCGGGTTCGGAACTCCTCCCAGAAGCCCTCGGTCTTGATCTCCTCGGGAACATCGAGGCGCCATCCGTCGATGCCCTTCTGAATCCAGTACTCGCCCACCCGCATCAGGTACTCGCGCACCTCCGGGTTCTCGGTATTGAACTTGGGGAGGGCGTGCAATCCCCACCATGCGCCGTAGGCAGCCGGTTCCTCGTGGTTGTAGGCCTGGAGGGGGAAGCGGTCGATGTGCCACCAGTCGATCCAGGGGGAGTCCGACCCGCTCTCGAGCAAGTCGTTGAACTGAAAGAATCCCCGGCTGGCGTGATTGAAGACCCCGTCGAGCACGACGCGAATGCCACGTGAGTGGCAGGCCCGCAGCAACTCATCGAACGCCTCTTCACCGCCCAGCAACGGATCCACCTTGAAGAAGTCATGGGTGTGATAGCGATGATTGGATGCCGATTGAAAGATCGGGTTGAAGTAGATGGCGTTTACGCCGAGGTCGGTCAGCCAGTCCAGATGCTCGAGCACCCCGTACAGGTCCCCGCCCTTATACCCGTGAAAGGTCGGGTACTCATCCCACGGCTCGAGGTTGCGCGGCTTGGGAAGCCGATCCGAGGCGGCGAATCGGTCCGGAAAGATCTGATAGAAAATCGCATCAGAAACCCAGGCGGGTGGCTGGTCAAAGGGAGTGGTCATCGCCGACCAGGCTACCCAGTGAGCGCTCCCCGCTCATGCAACCGACGGACGCCGAGTCCAGCCGGGTGGACCTGCGACTCCGAGCGGGAGGCGTCGGCCTCACCAGCTCCGGCGAGAAACTCCGCCCGGAGCGACCGATTGTCTTATAGCTCGGCCCGGCGGAAAGCTGCCACCGCTATGCCGGTGAAGGCCACTATCGCCAGCGCCGTCGCCCACACCGCTTCGATCGGTCCCAAACGGCTCCCAAAAACATAATCAGCGAGCGGAGTCAACCCGGTGGGGCGCTGCCAGTTGATCAGCATGCCCGGAGTGTATTTGGACCACGAGTAGCCGACCACCGGGGCGAAGATGAAGATCAGCAGGAAGAAGGAGATCCCCGTCACTGGACCGCGGCGCTTGAGAAGCGTCCCCAACATCACCACCAACGCCACGAGGAAGGTGGTCAGCAGCGCTATCACACCCAGTGCGATCAAATAGCGACCGAAGGGTGGGGTTGGCGGTGCGAAGCCGCGAGCGTGTTCGGCACCCGGCAACCACTGGTAAACCACCAGCCCCGGGATGAAAACCATTGAGACCGCCACACCGAGGCTGTGGGCCGCAACTTTGCCGACAATGTAGGTACCGCGCGAAACCGGCTTCGATACCACCCATCCGGCGGTGCCGCGGCGCCGCTCCGCCACCACTGGACCCGCCGTGACGACGATCGCCCCGAGGGCCGCAAACAGCCACACCAGATCGACCGCCTCGTCGAGCGACTCCAGCGTCACCCACCCAATATCCCAATCGGTGACGACATCGAGATACAGCACCAGGTTCACCAACCCGGTCCACACCAGGATGCGCAGCAAGCCCCGCCATCCGAGCCACGGCAGCAGTTCGCCCCATAAGTAGCCGCCAAATCCGGCCAGGTAGCGACGTTTACTCGCCATGGAGGCCTCCCACGATCTCCAGATAGGCGTCCTCGAGGCTCCGGTCGCTGAGATGGAACTCGACGACATCACAGCCCTTCTGGTTCGCCAGCAGCGGGAGCAGCCGACCTGCGGCGGTCGCATCGGCGAGCCTTACCGTCCACTCCTCCAACTCACCCCGCTTGGCCGTGTCGATGCTGGCGACCCACGGTTCGACGACCATCCGCTCGCGGAGCCCGTCCGGCTTGCCCCGCAGCATGGCCGTGTAGGTCCCGACGGGGGTGCCCAGGATCTCCCCGATCGAGCCTTGAGCCAGCATCCGCCCGCCGCCGACCACCGCAACCGCGTCGCTCACTCTTTGAACGTCGTCGAGTATGTGAGTCGAATAGAAGACCGTGGTGTGCTGACGTACATCGTCGATCAGGTCGATCACCTCACGTCGACCGCGAGGGTCGAGGCCCGCCGATGGTTCGTCCAGGATCAGCAGTTCGGGCTCTCCGATCAGCGCCTGGGCGATTCCCAACCGTTGTCTCTCACCACCCGACAAGGCCCTGACTCTCCGTCGGCCCTTGCCGGCAAGACCAACCTGTTCGATCAGAGCGTCGACGCGTTTCCGCAGGACAAGCGGATTCCAGCCTCCCGAATAGAGACGCCCGGCGAACTTGAGGATCTCCCGCACGGTGCGATCCGGGTGGAACTCTGGATCCTGCGGGAGGTACCCAATCCGAGAGCGGACGGCCGGTCCGGCATGGAAAGCGTCGCGTCCAAACAGGAACGCCTCCCCACGAGTTGGACTGACCAGACCCATAAGGATCTTCATCGCAGTGGTCTTACCGGCGCCGTTGGGACCCAAGAAGCCGAAGACGGTGCCGCGGGGCACAATCAGGTCCATTCCGCGCAGAGCCTTCACCTTGCCGTAGCGCTTGTAGAGACCGTTGACCTCAATGATCGGCCCGCCCGACTTCGCCATCACAGTTCCCTCCGCTGGAACCGAACGACGGCCAGGCCTGTCAGCCCGAGGATCCACAGCACAGAGATCAAGACCGGCCCGGCGAGCGGTGCCGGCTCCGCCTGCACAGAATCGAGTAGTCCGGAGATCAGTCCGGCGGGCGTGACGTCGACCACACCGGCAATGTCCACCATCCCGACCATGAATAACCCAACCGCCAGCACCACACCGAGGCCGAGCACGATGGCCGTTGATCGAAAGATGGCACCGAGCAACACCATCAACCCCACCAGCACCAGCAAGAACAGTGACATCCGGACCAACACCCCCAAGTAATCCGAGAGGGAAGGCAGATCCACAAACCCGTCAGAGCCGATCGGCCGGCTGGCAACCTCGAAAACGTGGTTGGCCGTGAAGTTCTCGATCTGGAACGTGGAGGCATAGCCAAGGACCGGGTAGGCGACCAGTCCGGCGCCGAACACAGCTACCAATACGCCGGGGATCGCGCCAAGGACTTTGGAAACGATGAAGGCGGGTCGCCCGATCGGCATGCCCATCAGCCAGGCGGCGGTGCCCTCATCCACCTCCCCGGCGACTGCTCCCTGTGCGGCCGTCGCCGTCGCCAACGTAAGGGCGATCGCCCACAGGGTGAAGAACGGGTACATAAGGCTGCCTAGCCGGAAGTTGACCTCCGTGTCAGCGCCGGCTATCCGCCAGATGACAAAGTTCAGTGCCAACACACCCAACCCGACACCCACTAGTACCAGTGACCTCCATGGAAGCCAACGCCGCGCTTCGGCACCTGTCAGCCCGATCAGGCCTCGCCAGGGACCGGACCCGGTGATCGACTGCAGGGGTGCGACCTCAGTCACCATCTACGGTTTCCTCGTCCGGCTCAGATCGCTCGGTGATTTCCAGGTAGATCTCCTCCAGGCTGCGTTGCTCGGGGCGGATCTCGGTGACGACCGCTCCTTGAGCAAGCAAGTGTGGAGCGAGTTGCTTCTCAAGGGTGGAGCGGTCGGTGGCCGTGACCATCCAGGAACCATCCCCGAGCGGCGCCGTGGTCGCCACCCAGGGCTCGGCAGCGAGCGAGTTGATCACAGATTCGCCGTTGCCGCCCAAACCGACCCGATACGACGCTTCACCGGTCGACAGGAACTCGTCGATCGACCCTTGCGAGATGATCTGGCCGCGATCGAGCACAGCGATGTAATCGGCGATGCGCTGTACGTCGTCAAGGATGTGGGTTGAATAGAAGACCGTCGTCTGCTGGCGGAGGGCGTCGAGTAGGTCAATCACCTCGCGTCGTCCCGCAGGGTCGAGTCCTACCGAGGGCTCATCGAGAATCAGCAATTCGGGGTGGCCGACGTATGCCTGCGCAATCCCCAGTCGCCGTAGTTCGCCCCCCGACAGGTCACCGACGCGTCGACCTTCCTTGCCGCTTAGGCCAACCAACGCCAGCGTATCCTCCACACGGTCGTTGATGGCTTGTCGGGAGCCGTTCATGAACCGACGCGCCACAAACTGCAGGACCCGGTGCACCGGCATCCGATCGTAGAAGGACGGGTTCTGCGGCAGGTAGCCGATCTGGGCTCGAACAGCCGTGCCGTGGCGGACATCGCGTCCCAGAACATGGGCGGTGCCTTCACCGTGTCGGATCAGTCCCATCAGGATCTTCATCGTGGTGGACTTGCCGGCTCCGTTGGGCCCCAGGAATCCGAACACCGAACCGCTCGGAACCACCAGATCTATCCCGCGCAGCGCCTCAACTCGCCGATAGCGCTTGCGCAGTCCGCTGATCTCGACGGCCGGGATCATGGGCAATCCTCCAACGGAGGAGCCTTGACCAGCGTCTCACCCGCCACCGAGGCCGTCAGGGTCGCACACTGCTGCTGCGATTCGATGCCCATCTCCTCGTTCCACAGATCGACAAAGACGTAGACGTCGTAGTCCCCTGCCGGCAACAGGGCCGGCTCGGGTCCCGTCCGCCCATCGAGCCCCAGGTACGCATGAGGGTCCCCGCCGCATTCAGCGCTCTGTGGGTCTGCCGGGAACGGCAAGATCGGCACCGGGACGCCACCCCCGGCAATCGCCTCCCGGATGGGATTCGCAAACGACAGGAATTGCTGTCGTTCGTGTTCGAGAGTCTCTGCTTCGAATTCAGCGCCTCTTCGTTCCTCATTAAGTTGGGCTTGACGCTCCTGAAGGTGACGATCTGCTTCTTCGAGTTGTTGCCATCGGTCCGCCATTTGGCGTGCAATTTCTTCAAGTTCCGCGCCTGAGGCTTGGCCGAGTTCTGCTTCCTCTTGACGCCGTAGTTCCTCGCGTTCCGCTTGGAGTTGGGCTACCTCGGTCTCTAATCGGTCGCGCTCGCTTTGACGTCGCGCTGCGGCATTCACTGCCTCCCGATCTGCTTCGTCGAACTCTGCCTGACGATTCTCGGACTCTTCGCGCAGGTCAGCATCGATCGGCCTGTCCAGACCCATGCACCCGACTCCTACCGGCCAGGCGTCGCCCAGCGCTATCTGGTTCAGGGTGGTTCCGGCGGGTAGCACCGCGAGTTGGTAGTCGGCGTGGATCCCCTCGTCCGACAGGTGCTCGGTCACCGTCACGCGAAGGGTTCCGGTGGTGCTCCCGGTGTCGGATGGCGGCTGCCGTCTGGCAATCTCCTCCGCAGTACCGGCCAACGGTCCCAGATCACAGGGCCCCAGGTCCGGCACCGTGACCTCGGTGTCGCCATCGACAGTGATTGGGACAACAACACAGAGATCGGGGGCCGGAACATAGGTGTTGAAGTTGCCGACGCCGCGCGAGAAGGACCCAATGAACAAGTCGTAGTCGCCTGCTGCGAGCACGGCCGGGCGCGCCCCGAGGTCTTCGCGGTGTAGACCGATGCAGGGCTGATCGAACCCGCTGTTGCGTTCGATGAGCGGAGAACCCCACACTTCGCCTGGCGCTAAGCGCGAACAGGCAGCAGCGAGAAAATCGGAGGCATCTTCGATCTCGCCAAGATCAGTGCCCACCGGCATCACGGCGATCAACAACCGATCGACGCTTCTCCCGGGATCTTCAATTCGGACGACTCCTGGTAGACCCGAGACACCTACCGACTCACAGTTGTCGGTGACCCAGGCGTCAATGACCCCGATGTGGTCGTCGTGGGCCAGGCCCGCGAACCACCAGTCCCAACTCGTCTCCGGCGGGGGCTCACCAAACTCATCGACAAGCGCGTCGAACCCCTGCTCGATGAATTGGCCCATGCCGAGGGCCTCCTGCAGTCGCTCCCAGTGCTCTTGGTTCCCGAGGTCCTGCCAGTCCGTTGAAAAGAAATCGACTAGCCGCAACTTCAAGGCAGAGGCTTCATCCCAGGCGTCACGGACCGCGGCGGGGACCAGCGGATCGGCGCTCAGGATCGTCGCCGCATCCTGGGGTCCCTGCTGCTGGAGGTTCTCGTTGGTGTCGCCTCCCCCGCTACCGACCCAACCGAGTGCTCGATCGAGTCGAGGCCACAACTCGCAGAAGTCTCCGCACTCATCGAGTGCCCAGGCATCGATCCGGGCGATGCTGCGGTCGGAAACAGCAGCTGCAGCCTCCACCCCGCCCTCACCGAACGCGGCATCGGTCAACTGTTTCGGGAGGCGTTCCGGGTTGTATTCGGCGATCCCCAGCAATGTGATCACCGTGTCCTGAAACCTCGTCGCCGAAGTCCAATCGGGCCGGATGGCAGCCGGGACCCGGGCGTCTGCCTCATCGAGGGTGAGACGAGCGACCTGTACGTTGCCCGGAATCTCCCAATCTCTAGTGGTGTCGCCCAGATCACTCTGGAGAACCGCTCGGACTCCAGGCCATTCCAGGCAGAATGCGGAAGCATCACCGACCGGGACACCAACCACGACAGAATTACCACCTGAGGAGCAAGCGGCGAGAGCGAGCACCACAGCCAACACAGCCGAACCCAACCGACCCGACTGCAAGGCGTTCCCCTTCTGGTGTGGAGCTACACGCCAATGGTCACTCAAAGCAGCCCCTGTTTCGAGGGCCGAAAGCCCCTAGCTGTCCTTCCCACAGAGGTGGTTGACAAGGACGGTCATGGGTGACTGGCGCCCGGAACCTCGACAGAACGCCGCGAGAGGTAGCGCTCCCAGGATCTCAGGCGATCCCGAGGCCGGCCTCGAGGAGGTCTCGGAACCTTACGGAGAGCCTGAGCCATTTGTGCGAGGTTCGCTCGAAACCGGATGTAAGGGGTCAGGAAGCTGATGCGGCCTTAGAAGATGGCGTCGGCCACCCACGCGGGCGGCTGGTCGAATGCAGTGGTCATCGGCGGATCAGGCTACCGGTAAGGCGCCCGCTCCTGGGTCTCTTGCTCGGAATCGTCTGCTCGTGTCGACCTAGCGCCCCCTCCGCCCCTGCGGGGCTCCTCCCCCCCCGGGGGAGGAGCCATTGAGCAGAGCCGGTGAGGAGAGTTGGATTGTTTTACTCCCCCCGGAGGGGGGAGTACCGGCGTAGCCGGGGAGGGGGGGAATGCTTCGCATTCCTTGGGAGCCACTTCGTGGCGCCATGCCGGATCCCTACTCGGCGTGGCCTCCTACACCGAGCTGCTGCATCATGGCTGCCGTATCCATGACGCCCCAATGGGCGGCCATCTTGCCGTCTGCGTACTCCGCGATGTCGATGACTGCGATGTCGAACGTGTTCCCGGTCGGTGGCATGCCCATGAACTCGCCCTCGTGGGTTCCCGAGAAGCGAGCCCGCACCACCACCTTGTTGCCATCCTGCAGGATGTCCTTGACGTCGGCTCGGAAGTCCGGGAACGCGCTGAACAGCATGGTGAACATGGCACGAGGCCCTTCTTTGCCGGCGGGTACGCCCGGCGGAAGCTCCTCATGTTCGACGAAATCGTCCGCCATGAACTCGTCGACCAGGTCTACCTTCTGTTCGTTGAGCACCTCGTCATACAACCGTCGCGCCAATGCTTTGAGATCCGCCATGGATCCTCCCCTCCATGATGCAGACCCTGGGTGGAGCTGCTGTGACCTGGACACTACCGATCAGCGCCGCTGGGAGACGGCGCGCTTCCGTGGTGAGAGGCGGACCAGGATGGATTCTGCAATGGGGACCGACAGCCGTTTCCATCAGCGACCCCGAATCTCCTCGAAGGTCACGCATGGATCGATGCGGTAGGTGGCGCGCGAGAATCTATGCCATGAAACTGCCGGAATCCGTCACCGATCGGGCTCAGATGCTGGGCGGGCTCGTGAATCGGGTCCAATCGTTGGCCGAGGGAATCGGGCGGCGATCAAGGTCGATTGGTCGGCTCGCCCTGCTGGCGGCGCCGGTGGCTTGGATCACGCTGTTTGGTAGGTGGGCTTTCGATTCGGCCGGCAAGTTCGTGTTCTTCCTCGTGGTCCTTGGCGTGCTGGCGGCGCCGGGTCTGGTTCTTGTGGTGTTCGGCCGTTTGCTGCGGGGCACGGTTTCCCGGTCGGAGGCTGCCCTCGATGATCTCTCGGAACTCGTGAGCGAAGGAGGGTCTGAGTTTGGCGGTGAGGTTGCCGGCTTGGTGTCGAAGCCGGGGCTGCGATCGCTCGGATCACTTCTCGGATCGCTGTGGAGGCTTCGAGACTTCCGATCCGAGTTCGGGCCGGTGGTGGGGGTGGTGGTCGGCTCGGCCCGATTGTTCAATCCGCTGTTCCTGCTGTGGGTGGGAGTCGCCGCCCTCGGGGGTGCGCTCGTCGTGGTACTGGCCGTGGTCGGGGTGGTCCTACTCGTCGTGTGAGCCGATGAGCTCGAGGTGGCGGAGGATGCGCTTCACGGGTGGGTGATCTCCCAGTCCCGCTCCCCGATGGACCCAGTGCACCTCGCCGGCGGGGTCGACGATGGCGGTCCCAGGCAGGTTGGAATAGTGGCCGGTTATCTTGCCTTGCCGACGGTTGGAAAGGAACGCCCACAGCCATCGGACCCATGCCCGCAGATTGAAGATGTACCGGGCGAGCGATTGGCGTCCGACGCCGATTGCGGTCCCGAGGTTGTAGTCGGGGTCGAGGAGGAGCGGGTAGGGATATCCGTCAGTCAGGAGCTTGTCGGCCTGATGCGGCGCCTTCGGGCCGACGCCGATGACCGTGGCGCCGAGTGCTTCGATTTCCGTTCGGGCCGACGCCAACTGCGTCAGCTGCTTGAGGCACGGAGCTCAACCGAAATAACGAACCAACACCACCACGGTGGGCCGATCGATGTAGTCGCCGATGGTGACGGTTTGGCCGTCGGGGGTGTGGAGTTGCGTGTCAGAGATGTTCACGACCTGAGCGTATCGCCGTCAAGCGTGCCCCCCTACCCCCACCTTCGCTTCGCTGCGGTGGCGGTACCTTCCCCCCGCCTTCGGCGGGGGGACTGATGTGTTGTCGGTCCCCCCGGCTTGTCCGGGGGGAAAGTACCGCAGCGGCTTCAGTCGCTGGGGTAGGGGGGTTCTTTCCCGACCGCCCGAACTACCCCCTTCCAATTGCCATCAAGTTTCCGCACAGTGCACCCATGCCACGCACCGACAAGAACAGGACCTCCCAAGACCGTGCCCGCCGACTTCGCAAGGAGATGACACCTTCGGAGCTCACACTTTGGACCGAGCTACGGGGGAGTCGCCTCGGAGTGCGGTTCCGGCGGCAAGAGCCGATCGGACCGTACATCGTCGACTTCGTTTGCCGGACGAGAAAGCTCGTGATCGAGGCGGACGGTGACCAGCACGAAATCTCGATGCATGATCGGCGCCGCGACGCATTTCTCAGAAGCCAGGGCTACCGGGTCTTGCGATTCTGGAATGAAGACATCGCGCTGCAACTCGACTGGGTCCTGGCGGGGATCAGGCGAGCACTCGAAAGTGAGGCATCGGGGAACTGAGCCTGGCCCCCCTACCCCCACCTTCGCTTCGCTGCGGTGGCGGTACCTTCCCCCCGCCTTCGGCGGGGGGACTGACTATTCCATCAGTCCCCCCGGCTTGTCCGGGGGGGAAAGTACCGCAGCAGCGGCAGCCGCTGCGGTAGGGGGGTTCTTTGGTTCCCGCAGCGTATCCGTCGGGGGGTTCTTGGCTTGATAGCCTTCCGGCATGGCTGAAGTCACGCTGCGCGAGGTAACGAAAGAGACGATCTGGCCGGTGATGACGCTCGAGGTGGCCGAGGATCAGGGTCATCTGGTGGCTCCCAACTCGATGTCGATTGCTGAGGCCTATTTCGAGCCCAAGGCCTGGTTCCGGGCCATCTACGCCGATGATGAGCCGGTCGGTTTCATCATGTTGTACGACGACCCCGACACTCCGAAGTACTACCTGTGGCGAATGATGTTGGCCGAGGGCCAACAACGGAAGGGCTACGGGAAACGGGCAATGGAACTGCTCGTCGAGTACGTCCGGACCCGTCCAAACGCCACCGAGATCACCGTCGGCTCAATCCCCGGCGAGGGGAGCCCGCAGCCCTTCTACGAGGGTTTCGGCTTCGTCGACACCGGTGAAGTGAAAGGCGGCGAGGTCATCCTGCGGCTGGAGCTGTAGGGAGTCCGTCTTCCTCCCCCGGAGGGGGAGGTGGCGGGTGGGGGCGGAGGGGGCGTCCGATTGGCGCAAGCCAGCGCCCCCCTCCCCGGCTGTGCCGGGACTCCCCCCTCCGGGGGGAGAAAACAGCGCCCCCTCCCCGGTTGCAAGAAGGCCGGTGACCGGTGACCGGGGACCGGCGACGCAGCGGCCGAAGGCGTTGCCTAATAGATCACCCTCTCCAGCACCTTCTCGTACCAGGCTTGCCTGGGGTGTTCGTTGGTGTGGACCATCATCACCGGGGCATCGATGCTGTCGGCGATGCGGTCGGCCAAGTCGCCGAACAGGCGCACCCGGTGAGCGGGCGCGCCCATGACAACCAGGTCGGCGTCGGCGACGACGGACTGGATTTCGCTGATCAGATCGGTCGCTCGCCTCACCGCGCTCTCGGTATTGGCATCAACGAGTTCCTCGAGTTTGTGGTGGTAGCTCTCCACTGAGTCGACTTGCTGATTGCGGGCATCTTCGGGGAGGACGTGAACGAAGCGCAGCTTCGATCCCTCGGCAGTCGAGACCTGGGCAGCCAGACTGATCTTGAGCACGTCATAGGGACCACCGGAGCCCATGATGACGAGGTTCTTGACCTTCCCGATCGTGCGATTTCGGAGAAAGATGGAGTCGCACGGCAGGTGGTCGCGGACGTCCTTCATTTCGTTGATGAACCGTCTCGTGCCGCGGGCTTCTCTTGGGAAGTCAGATACCACGAGGTCGACCCCGGATTCTTCGACATAGTCGAGAAGGGCTTGTTCCGGGTCTTTCGCCGTCACCGCCCGAACGAATACTTCGGCGCCCATCCGGGCCGCCAGCTCCCGCGTGCGTTCCTCAAACCGCCGCTCGATGCCGGCGGGATGTTGCTTGTCGGGCTCCGCCTCGAACTCAACGATCTCTACCACGCCGCCCGGCTGGCAGAACAGCGTCCCGAACCGGATGAGGTCGTCCATGCGGCTTCGCCGCGTGCTCCGCAACACCGGGATCAGGACGTGGATCCGACCGCCCTTGGCGATGCCGGCCCTGGTCATCGAAACGAGGCGTCCGGTTGACCGGATCCGGAGTGCGTCCAGCAGGGCGCTGTCCTTGATGGCCCGGGACCGTCCGAAGCCGCGATACCAGAGGACGCCGAACACGATGATCCCGACGGCGCCCAGAATCGGTACGACGCCCATCTGGGGGAGAAGGATGGCGGCTGCCACGATTCCGGCGATCTGAACCCAGGGGTAGAAGGGGGATTTGAAGTCGGGCTTGTACCAGTCGAGGCCGCTCTCGCGGAA
>CAXMQV010000097.1:0-3632 GCA_964195905.1 uncultured Gammaproteobacteria bacterium | reverse complement strand
GCTCGGTGGTGGGAAGGATCCCGAGAACCGGGGCGCCTTCCCGTGGGACCGGATTGAGAGTGGCCACGGGCTGCTTGATGAGATCCGCGCTCTGGCGGCACTGCGGCGGGACCACCCGGCTCTGCGGCTGGGCGCGTTCCGCGAGGTCGACCGTTTCACCGAAGGGTTTGCCTTCACCCGGGAGCACGAGGCGCAGCGCATCCTCGTCGTGATCAACAACAGTGATGGGGAGCTGGAGTACGAACTGCCGTCCTCGGGGACCGTGCTCTACGGTGCTTCGCCGCTGCCGCCGTTGAGCGGGCTAATCGCCGGGCTCGCGGACTAGGGGCGTGTCACCTCGATCTCGCTGTCAGCGTTGAATACCACGACCCCGGCGGCGCCAGTGCGACACTCAGATGGAATCAGGTCTTCGAAGCGGTCGAATGAATGGCTGCCACCTCCACCGGAAACGATATCTCCTTCTCGGATGGTCTCACCCCGCGACAGCAGTACGACCGGGTCCTCCTCTTCGATTCGAGTACCGGAGGGCCAGATAACGGCCCGGCGGTTCTCACCGCGAACGAGGAACATGCAGCGTGCGTCACGGTCGTAGACCATGGTTCCCTGAAGATCCGCGGCATCGGCCGAGGTGGCAAAACCGGATTCGTGCAGCCAGATCCGTACGTCGCCCTCGGTCTTGGTGATCTGACCCTCGGAACAACCTGCAGCGAGGAGCGCTGTTGCCAGGACGAGACCGACCAGGCGTCGAATGCTCATAGCCCAAGGCTATCCGAAGAGTGCGGCCACCTTCACGAGACCAACAGGTGCCCGGCAGTTCTCGTATGGGGGCGTTGCTGGGCCGCACTCGCTTCGTTGCACGGCTCGGTTCACAGTTCTCGTCGCCATTCTCTTGCTGGGAACCACCCTCCCCGTACCCCTCCCGCTCCGCTTCGCTCCACGGGAGGGGACAAGAAGACGGCTCCTCCCGTTCTCCTCCCCCGGAGGGGGAGGTGGCCCGTAGGGTCGGAGGGGGCGTCCGATTGGCGCAAGAGAACGCCCCCCTCCCCGGCTACGCCGGTACTCCCCCCTCCGGGGGGAGAGACCGTTGACAGTCGACTGTTGACCGTCGACGCTCTGAATCTTCGATTCAGAGCCTCAGAAATTCTCTCCGCGGAACAGCTTGCTCACCGAAGCGTCGTTGAAGATGGCCTCGATGGCCTGGGCGAGTTGGGGTGCGATCGAGAGGACCGAGAGGTTCTCGAGGCCCTCGGCCGCCGGCGGGAGCGGCAAGGAGTTCGTGATGATCAATTCCTCGAGTGAGGAATTCTTGATCCGGTCGACGGCCGGATGGGAGAGCACGCCGTGGGTGGCAACGGCTCGAACGGTCAGCGCGCCCCGCGCCCTGAGGAGTTTGGCGGCCGAGATGAGGGTCCCGGCCGTGTCGACCATGTCGTCGACGATGATGGCATGACGGTCCTCCACCTCACCCACCACCCACAGCGCCTCCACCTCATTGCGCAGGTCGGTGCGGCGGCGCTTGTAGATGAGGGCCATTTCCGAGCCGAGGTGTTTGGCGTATTTCTCGGCCAGCTTGACCCGTCCCGAATCGGGCGACACCACCACCGTCGGACCGCTCATGGTGCCGGTTAGGTAGTCGGTGAAGCCGTGCAGGGCCGTGAGATGGTCAAAGGGAGTCGACGTGAACCCCTGGATCTGGCCTGTGTGCAGGTCGACCGACACGATCCGGTCGGCGCCGGCTGCCAGAAACATGTCGGCCAGGAGCCTGGCCGTGATGGGCTCACGAGCTCGCACCTTCTTGTCCTGCCGGGCGTAGCCGAAAAACGGGACCACCGCGGTGATCCGTTTCGCCGACGCCCGCTGGAGCGCATCGATCATGATGAGCTGCTCCATGATGTGGTGATTAACGGGCGAGCTGTGGCTCTGGATCACGAAACAGTCGGCGCCCCGCACACTGTCGTTGTAGCGCACGTAGATCTCGCCATTGGCGAACGAGGAGAGCTCGACGTCACCAAGCGGCTCCCCCAGAATTTCGGCAACGTCCGCCGCGAGCGGCAAATTGGCCGATCCCGAGAAGATCATCAACCTCTTGCTGGATGCGATTTTCATTCGCTGGTGCGCCTCTTTGCCTCGCGCCTGGCAGCGTAGTCGGGGATCTCCTTCTGGGCCGAACGCTCGACACCGAGGGCGCCGGGCGGAACGTCCCTGGTGATGGTTGAGCCCGCTCCGGTCCAGGCATCATCTCCAATCTCGACCGGTGCCACCAGCATCGTGTCCGAGCCAATCCGCACCCGATCGCCGATCGTCGTGCGATGCTTCTCGAAGCCGTCGTAGTTGCAGGTGATGGTGCCCGCCCCGATGTTGGAGCCTTCTCCGATCTCGGCGTCACCCATATAGCTGAGGTGAGGAATCTTGGCACCGCGCTGAAGGGTCGTGTTCTTCGTTTCGACGAAGGACCCCGCTTTCGTCTCGGGCCCGAGCACGGTCCCCGGCCGCAGACTGGCGAACGGGCCCACCTCAGCGGACTCTCCGACCTCGGCACCCCGCAGCACCGAATACCACACATGCGCTCCCGGGCCGATCCGACTGTCCTGGGCGAATACCGAGGGACCGACCTGCGCCCCGGCCGAGACCGAGGTGGCCCCTTGCAGATGCACATCGGGCATGAGCACGACTCCCGGTTCCAATTCGACGGTCGAATCGAGGTAGACGCGGTCGGGATCAAGCATGGAGACCCCCTCTCGCATCCAGTGTTCGTTGAGCCGGGCCCGCAGAAGTCGGCCGACGGCTGCCAGCTGATCGTGGCTGTTCACTCCCGACACTTCGAGCGCAGGGGCGTCGACAGCCGCTATCGGGGCTCCTTCGGAGGCCAGGATGCCGATCACATCTGTGAGATACATCTCGCCCTGGTCGTTGGCGGTGTCCACTTGATTGAGTGCCCGCACGAGCTCTCCTCCGGCGAACGCGTACATGGAGACCCCGACCTCATCGATACGCCGCTGCTCGTCATCGGCGTCTCGCTCTTCAACGATCCCGACAACTTCGCCTGCGTCATCCCGGACGATCCGCCCGTAACCCGTCGGGTCTGACAGATGGGTGGTAAGAAGGGTCACCGAAGGTTCCAGCTCAGCGTGGGCATCCACCAGGCGGGACAAGGTGGCCGAAGTGATGAGCGGGGTGTCACCGGGGACCACAACAATCGTGTCGCCCTCAACATCGCCGAGCGCCTCGAGGGCCACCAGGACGGCATGTCCCGTTCCGTCCTGCTCCTCCTGAACAACGGTCCCGACACCATCGGGAAGGACGGCTGCGACATCGTCTCCACCGTGGCCGACGACAACGAGCGTCTCATCGGGCCGCCCACCGAGAACCGCCTCGATGACCCAGCCCACGAGCGGCGCGCCGGCCACCGGGTGTAAGACCTTGGGCAGGCTGGACTTCATCCGCGTGCCTTGCCCGGCCGCCAGGACGATGACGCGGACGCTCACTTCTGACTCCTCTTCTCAAACTGGCTGGGGGGACAGGAATCGAACCCGTACTGCGTGGACCAAAACCACGTGTGCTGCCAGTTACACCACCCCCCAAATCACTCGGGGCCAGCCAGTGTACCTGGGACCTCCCGCCACCCTTGCGAC
>CAXMQV010000096.1:0-5451 GCA_964195905.1 uncultured Gammaproteobacteria bacterium | reverse complement strand
ATGAGAGTTCTGTCGAGATCGAAGAATGCCGCCGAAATCCGTTCCTGAGCCATGATTCGCTTCCCTTGACTTGCGCACCGCCAACGGTACTGCGGTCCCACGCGGAGGAACGAGGACTCGGTGTCCTCGCTCCTCACAGATCCCATACAGGACCATCCGTTATCGGATGTTCACCACCGCCGCGAACGCGGACTGGGCGAACAATGCCATCGCTGTGGCAAAAGCCAGAGCAAACGTCACTACTCGTCTCATTCTTGCCCCTCCTCTCGAGAGTCAATCGTTGAGGAGGAAATCGGCAAATCGAGGAAAAACTACAGGCCACCGCAAGGGATTCAGGCGCCGGGGGTGAAACTCCTGCTACCTCGTGTGAGCACCGGCGCGCCGGCGAGACGCAGCGACTGGAGATCGCGACGCACAGTGCGCACGCTCGCTCCGAGGGCGCCGGCCAGGTCGGGGATGGTTGCCGCAGCCTGGTGAGCTTCGGTTTCGGCGAGCAACCGCTGCAAACGATGGCGGCGCCGCTCCCCCGGGTCGTCGATACCGTCGTCCTCGGGCGCTTCTACGGTCCAGACGACGACGACGAAGTCTGATTCGCGCAGCGGGCGTCCGGTCGGCACGTCGCGACGCGCCAGCCGAACTTCCTGCGTGGTGGGACGCCGCAGAGCAACCGCATCGACAATGGCTCGATGCTCCGGCACCGCCAGAGCCGATGACCGCTGATCGGTCGTCAGATCGTGCAGCCGCCGCGTTAACAGTTCGTGGGCATCGGTGAAGGCAACCGCCGCCTCATCAGCCATGCCAGCCGCATCCAACACAACGCCAAGTCGGTATGGCACCAGGTAGTCCTGATCGGTCCCGCGATTTAACAGTTGGACCGCCCCGGTGGTGTCCACCCGGGCGCCGGAAACATCGCCGCCGGCCAGCCGTGCCAGCCCGGCCACCGACAGCAGCCCGGCCTCGAAATCAGACAGCCCCAGCTCGCGACAAAGCGACAGCCCCGATTCCGCAGCCATCCCGGCACCCTCGTGATCGCCCTGCAAGAGCAGCAGCTGGGCCTCGGCATAGCGGAGCTGGACCTCCAGCCAGCGGTTGCCGGCCCGCTCAACCGCCGCCAATCCGTCTCGGAGGTGCTCGGCGGCGGGCCCGAGGCGCCCGGCCCGGCGCTCGATGTCGGCAAGGTTGCACAGCACCTGGGCCGCCCCATCCTCGTTGCCCACCTCGGTGAAGTAGGCGAGGGCCGAGCGTGAGTAATCGCCGGCGGTGGCATCGTCGCCAACAACCGAATGGTGGATCGAAGCGGCATTGGCTTGCACAAGGGCTTCGCCTCGCCGGTTACCCATCGATCGGAACAGGCCGATGGCCTCTCCAAACGACGCGAGCGCGTCGGCGATTCGTCCCGCGTACCAGAGGGCGTTCCCCCGGTTGCCCGTGTTGACAGCCTCGCCGTGGCGATATCCGATCTCTCGACAGAGGGTGACGGCGCGGTCGTAGTGCGACACCGCCTCATTGGCCTGTCCACGTTCCATGGTGATCACACCGAGCAATCCGAGTGCTTCGGCCTGCCCGCGACGATCGTCGGCCGCACCGAAGAGCTCGAGTGCCACCTCGGCCTCGGTCGCAGCCTCCTCGTACTCCTGGACCGCACTCAAGGCGCTTCCGAGCGCCCGCCGGAGCTGCGCCTGCTGGGCGGGGGTTGATGCCAGTCCTGCCCCTTCCCGTAGGTGGTCAACGGCGGCCGCCAGGTCGCCAGACCACAAGCCGATCATGCCGAGAACGAGCCGATCCTCGGAGAGGGCCTGGTTATCGCCGGAACCGGTGTCTGCCTCGAGCGCCTCACGGGCCGCCCGTCCTGCTTGTTCGAAGCGGTCGGTGTGGGCGAAGTGCCAGGCGGTTCGACGAAGAACGGCCGCCCTTCGTGTGCCGGTCGCGTCAACGAGCGATCGCATCTCGGAAAGGATCACCGCCTGTTCGTCACGCCGACCGAGGACATCGAGGACCTGCTCAAAGCCGGACAACACCTCGAGGCGCTCCTCACCTTCGAAGGTACCGACAGCGAGAGCGGTTCGATAGTGGCCGGCGGCGCTTGCGTAGGCCCGCATCGCCCGGGCCCGCCCGGCCGCCCGCACCGCGTACGGCTGAGCCGCTCCGCCGAGGCCCGCCTCAACGAAGTGGTGGGCGATGGCCTCAGAATCGTCCGGGTAGAGCCGCTCGAGCGCCACCGCCACCGCCCCGTGGAGGCCCTCAGATTGATCGTCCGTCAGGTTCTCGAGAACCACCCGGCGCACCTGTTCGTGCCGGAAGCGGTAGCGGTTGTTTCGCTCGAAGAGGATCCCCCGGGAGATGAGCACATCCAATCCCTCGAAGAACTCAGGCCGGGGTCGATCGATGGAGGCCGCGATGACGGCCGAATCGGCCTCTAATCCGGCTACTGCAAACAGATTCAAGATGGCACGGTCGGCCGGCGTCAGCGACTGCAGCCGGCGAGCGATGAGGTCCTGGACTGTGCTGGGCAGCGGGAACTCACCGACCGTGTCTTCAGCCTCGGCCGCCGCCACGTTGTGTTCATGGAGCGCCCGCAGGGTCTCGAGGACGAACAAGGGATTGCCGCCGGTCTCAGTGTGGATTCGAGCAACGAGTTCGGAATCGCCGCGAGCTGCTGAGCTCACGCGAATGAGTTCGGCGGTCTCTGCTTCGGACAGCGATTCGACGCTCAGTCGGCGGGCCCGCCCCATCGTGTCGATCTGCCGGAGAGCGTCCCACACTTCCTGCCGGTCGCGGGCCTCCTGGGCCCGGTAGGAGAGGCAGAGAACGACCGGTGCGTCCCGAATGGCCACTGCCAGATCCGTCACCGCCGCGATCGTGTCGTCGTCCGCCCACTGGAAGTCGTCGATAATCAGCACATGGGGGGTGATACGACCAAGGCCGACGACGGTCCGGGCGATCGCCTCTCGCATCCGCCCGGCCTCCTCGGATGGCTCGAGCGCCGCCACCGCGGCCACATCGGGCAGCACCTCGCGCAGCCCGGGGACGATCCGCGACAGTACCCCCAACCACAACCCATCGACCTGAGCGGCGAGCTGCTCGGACCGGAGCCGTGACAATGCGCCGCCGAGGGCAGTGGCGAGCGGGTGATAGGAGCGGGCGGCATCGTCCTGCAAGGCCTCTCCCCACAGGACACCAAAGCCGCGCCAATTGGCGTCTTCCGCCATAGCTTCCAGCAGACGGGTCTTGCCGATACCCGGCTCTCCTTCCACCAGCACGGTCGCGCCGCGGCCGGCCAGGGCAGCCTCGATCGCCTCGACGGCGGCCGTTCTCGGGTCTTCGCGGCCGACCATGGGAATCGGGGTAGCGAGATCGAAGAGCGGTGACCGCACGACGGGCACAAACGGACGCCGGCCGGCCTGGCGCTGGGCGGCAATCGATTCGAACAGCTCGGTCGTGGCAGCTTCCGGTTCGGCTCCCAGCTCATCGACGAGCGCCGAGTAGCACACCTCATATTGGAGCAAGGCCTCATTGGGGCGGCCGGCGAGCAGACAGAGCCGCATGACATCTCGATGAGCATCCTCTCGAAGCGGCTCGAGCAGCGCCAGTCGACGGGCATATCCGAGGGCTTCCTCGAATTCCCCACGGCTCTTGTGAATCGTGGCAAGGTGGGAAAGTGCCCGGTGGTAGAGCAGGCGCAAGCGCTGCTGGTCCATGAGCACCCACTCGTCATACACACCGGCCAGCAATTCACCGCGATAGAGGTCCACCGCCTCGGCCAACTTCCCGGCAGCACCCCCGGTCATGAGTTCGCCTGCCGGGGCTTCCTTGAGAGGTGCAACGGCCGCCTCGAAAACCTCGACATCGAGCCAGAAACCGGGACCGGGGTTGAACCGGACCGTGTTGGGGCTGGCGAGGAGGTAGCTGCCCGCCATCCCCGCTCCCGAAAACAGCGTTTGGATCTGCCAGAGGGCCTGGCTGAGGCGCCGGCGCGCCTGAGTGTCGGCCATGTCCGGCCAGAACATGCCGGCCAGGAGATCTCGACTGAGTTGACGGTCCCGATTGAGGACGAGAAAGGCGAAGAGCGATCGGCCGGGACGCGACGGAATCCGAGGAAGGATCCGCCCCTCGCTCTCGATGAGCAAGCCCCCCAAAAGTCGGATCTGGAGGCTCACAGGGCCACGCTACCGCCGTGAGGGATTTGCCGCCAGTGGACGAACCGCCGTCGGTGGCCGCTACGTCACTCCGGGTAATGGCCGCAAGGTCGCGGGCAAAGCTGCCCCACCGCGAGATAGCTCACATAGAGGCAATTCATATGGTGATGGCAGCTAACACGGGAGGTCGGGCATGTCGTGGTTCGGAACTCAGCAAACACCCGTCCGGGTCGTATTCGGCCAGACACCTCCGGCCGTCTCTGCGACAGGATTGCTGCTGGCGAGGGTGACCGCCGGACCAGCTGCCTCCTTCACGATTCGTGGCGCCCGGCATGAACCACGTGGCCCGGGGGCGAGTCGCCATCGGCTACTCGACCGCGTGGGGGGTAGGCGGCGGGGCGAGCTGCCGGGTGCTCCACCGGCCGGGCGCCACACCGCTACCGGGGCCTTCGCCACCGATGCGGCCCGGTCAGAAACGGCCGGAGCCGGTCGCTTCGACGGCTCATACGGTCGGTCGGGCGTGGTTATCGTCGCCTCTCCCTCCGATCTGCTCGCCCAACTGGTGGCGACAAGTCTCCTCTATGCCCACGTTCCCACCTGCCAACTCGACCCGTCCGATCTCGCCGATGTTGAGCTGGAATGGCACGGAGATCGGGTCACCATCGATGGACATCCGGTCTCGGGCCTTCTGTGGCGGGCTCTGCAAACCCAATCGAGCGACCTGCTCGATCCGCGCGTCATCGCCAGCTGGCTGGCGGCCGCAAGCTTTCCCTCGATGCGGGCGGTAAACGCCTACGACCCGCCGGCTTGGCGGCGAGGCGCAGGCTGGTCCGTGTGGAAGGACCGCCTGGATGAGTGTGGAGTGCCGGTCCAGCCTCCGCCGGACCGGCACTCTGCCTCATCTGATGCCAGCAGCCTGGTGGCATGCGGCGCCGTGGTGGCCGGACCCGAAACCGCCTGCGTGTCGGCGGCCGCCGAAGCGCTCGAATCCTCCGGCGTTCGCCTGGCGAGCGTGACATCCCTGCCCGATGGACGGGTGAGCGGCGTCAACGCTCAGCCACAGGTTGGAGACAGCATCGAGGCCCGACGGGCCGCCACCCGCATCGCCGACTATCTCGCCGCATGAACCGATTCAGTCACCCACCTCAGATCCAACGGTCCCGGTCGTGGGGTCGGGGCTCTCCGCCCGAGAGAGCCCCGATGCCCACTTCGCCGAGTGCCACTCCACCTGCGGGGACGTCCACCTTCCCCAATGCCGCCGCGCTTGATGAAACATCGGGTCAGGCGTGATGCGACGGCGTCAGGGTGACTCCGC
>CAXMQV010000095.1:0-59196 GCA_964195905.1 uncultured Gammaproteobacteria bacterium | reverse complement strand
GAAGGGAGATACTCCACGAGTGGAGTATGGACCGTCGTATTTCGAACTACCAACAGATTTCGGCGTCGAATCGGCCGGGCTTGAGGAACTTTTCGGTCGTTAGGCTGCGGCCGTGTTCCAACGCCTCTGGCCACCCCTGGTGCTTGCCACCCTCGCCGCGTCGTGGGGGATCATCCCGGTAATCGTTCGCGAGGTGAGCCTGTCCAACGGCCAGTTGGTGGCCAGCCGGATTTGGCTGGCCACCATCTTTCAGTTCACGGTGCTGGCCCTCTGGCGCGGAGTTCGCCTGCCGGAGACCTCCCGGCGCTCGATCATCCTCAGCGGTCTGCTGCTGCCATTGCACTGGTTCACGTTCTTCCAGGCAATTGAGACCACCCGGGTATTGGTGGCACTCGTGCTCGTGTTCGTGGCAGCTCCGGCCATGTCGATCGCGGCCACCCGGGTATTGGGTGAGCCGCTGGCTGCTGTAACCGGGTTCGCCGTGCTCGGTGGCTTCGTCGGCGCCGCCGTTGCCGTCGACCCCTCGAACGGCGCAACGACCGAAGGTGTCCTGTGGGCGCTTGCCTCCGGTGTGCTGCTTGCCGCCATGCTTCTCATCGTCAAGCCGGGTGTGTCCGATCTCGGCGCCGTCCGGTTCGGTGCCTGGCACAGTCTCACGGCAGCCGTCGTCACCCTGCCCTGGGCGGTTTCCGCCGTCCCTGATATCAACGGCGATCTCGGTCTCGTGTTGCTGCTCGGCCTCGGCCTCACGGGAGCCTCCGGCCTCGTCTATCTCGCCACCATGCACCGGGTTCCCGTCTCTACGCTGAGCTCGACCATGTACGTCGAGCCGATGGCGGCGGTCATCGCTGCTTGGCTGCTGCTCGATGAAGACCCGGGAGCGCGGGGTTGGCTGGGGATAGTGCTCGTAGTGGGGTTCGGCATCATCGTCGGCTGGAGAAACGAGCGAGCGGCCCGCGTGGCCTCCGAGCTCGGCGCCGGTGTGTAATCGCGGGCAAGAACCGGTGGCCAGCTGGGTGACGCCGCATCTGGTTCGGGCAGGCCCGTACGACTGACGTTCCGCATCAGGCCAAGCTCCCCGGCTGCTTGAGGGTCTGGCGCAGATGTGACGCACGAACGAGTGCGCAGCCTGCGTCCGCTGGTGAGGTAGGCGCTGGCGTCTGACCCCGTGCGGGTCCTCAGGGTTCCCCCGGCTGTGTCCAGGGTGTCCCCCCATAGAGCATTGGCGCCCCCTATTCGATGATGGAGGCATGAAGACCAGGAGAAACCCGATGAATGTCAAAGAACTCGTCGCTCAGACGCCGGCCACCCGCAACCGCTATATCGACCTGCTGCGAGTCTTTTCGATCCTCGTGGTGGTGGTCGGCCACTGGCTCATGGCCGTGATCACCATCGACACCACCGGAGCGATCCGGGGCGACAACATTCTCGGCATGGTCCCCTGGATGCAGTTCCTCACCTGGGGGCTGCAGGTAATGCCGATCTTCTTCATCGTCGGAGGCTTCGCCAACTCCGCCTCCTGGACCTCCGCTCAAACCAGGGGAGTGGCATACGCCGATTGGGTTCGCTCACGAATGACTCGGCTGCTGCGACCGACGCTCGTGTTCGCAGGGGTCTGGACGGTGCTCACCCTTTTGTTCGCCCACGTTGTGCGGCTGAGCCCCGAGACGCTGGAGGTGGGCACCATGCTCGTTGCCGTTCCAGTGTGGTTCCTCGGTGTCTACCTGCTGGTCATCCCACTGGTGCCCCTCACGCTGCGACTCCACGAGCGGTTAGGCGTTGTCGTCCCGATCCTCCTCATTGCAGTGGCGGCGTTCATCGACTGTCTCGTGCGCGACTTCGGGCTCGTCGGCATCGGGTACGTGAACTATCTGTTGGTGTGGGTGGCCGTTCATCAACTGGGCTTCTTCTGGCGAGAGGGCCGGACCGCCGGTCACATCCGGGCCGGGCTCCTGGCGGTCACCGGACTGGCGGCGCTCATCCTGCTCTCGAGCATCGGCCTGTACTCGCGGAGCATGCTCGGCGTGCCCGGTGAGGAGTTCGGTAACACTCAGCCGCCCACCATCATGCTCATGGCCGTTGGCTTGTTCCAGTTCGGCGTCGTGCTGGCGCTCGAATCTCCGGTGCGCCGATGGCTCGAGCGGGAGCGGGTGTGGGCATCGGTCATCTCTGCCAATGCGCTCGCCATGACCGTCTATCTCTGGCACCTGCCGGCGATGGCCTTTGGGGTGCTCATTGCCATGGTCTCTGGTGTCGGTCTGCGGGATGAAGTACTCACCGCCGGTTGGTGGGCGACTCGACCTCTGTGGATCACCGGGCTGGCGCTCCTGACGCTGCCCCTGGTCATGGTCTTCTCACGACTCGAGCGGTCGGAAAGTCGGGCCACGGCCCCGGGTGGACGTCCGGTGGTTGCCGTGGCCGGCTCAGTGGCGGCGGCGGTCGGTCTCGGGCTGCTGGCGCTGGATGGGTTCTACCGCCCCGACGGGCTCTTCGCCCTGGCCATGCTGCCACTTGGCTTGCTGGCGCTCGGAGCGGTCCTGCTCGGACAGATCCGGCTGTTGTCGGTGCGGCCCGAGCAGGAGAGAACGTGATCCTTTCTATGGCGCATGCCGAGGTTGCCGCGATCTCGGCGGGCCTCCTCCCCCTTCGGGGGAGGAAAGAGAGCGCCCCCTCCGGCCCTGCGGGCCACCTCCCCCTTCGGAGGAGGAAAGAGAGAGCGCCCCCTCCGGCCCTGCGGGCCACCTCCCCCTTCGGGGGAGGAAAACAGAACCCCTGCAGGTGGGGAGCAACAGCTCAGAAACTCGAGCCATGTCCCTGCTGTTGCGGAGCAACAGCTCAGGAACTCGAAGAGTTCCCGAAGTCCTCGTGGATGCGGCTCGGGGTTGGGCCTCGCTGGCCCTGATACTTCGAGCCTGCCTCGGAACTGCCGTAGGGGTGGTCGGCGGGTGTTGAGAGCTCATAGAAGGAGATCTGACCGATCCGCATGCCCGGGTAGATGGCGATGGGGAGCGTCGCCACATTGGACAGTTCAAGGGTGATGTGGCCCGAGAAGCCGGGATCGATGAATCCGGCAGTTGAGTGAATGAGCAACCCGAGGCGGCCCAGACTCGACTTGCCTTCGAGACGGGCGACCACGTCGTCGGCCAGGGTGATCAGTTCCAAGGTCGAGCCGAGGACGAACTCACCGGGGTGGAGGATGAAGGGGTGGTCCCCGTCGGCTTCGACCTGGCTGGTGAGGTCGGGCTGCGGAGTCCGGGGGTCGATGAACGGATAGCGATGGTTCTGGAAGGTCCGAAAATACGAGTCGACCCGCACGTCGATGCTCGATGGCTGGATGTTCGCCTCGACGAGGGGATCGATCTGGATCCGCTTCCCGACGAGGGCCTCTTTGATGGTTCGATCGGAAAAGATCACGAGTGCTCCGCTCTGGTCCGAGCGGGTGAGGGGAATCGAACCCCCGTTCCGAGCTTGGGAAGCTCGTGTTCTGCCTCTGAACTACACCCGCCAGTGGCGCCAGTGTACCGGATTCACCAGGTCAGTCCCCCGGCGCAGTCGGGGGGAAAGTACCGCCACCGGAGAGGTGGGGGTAGGGGGTCAGCCCTCACAGTTCCGATCCTCTAGGTCCATCGATTGCGGCCGCGCAGTTCCGCTCGAGCCTCCTTGATGTTCTTCCTGAGGCGTAGGAGCTGCCGCTCTAACGGATCGCCGCCTTCCATGACATCGGGGCTCGAGACTCCGTCAAGAGCGCGGCGGAGTGCGTCTTTCATCCGACTGAGCCACACCTTGACTCCCAGTACGATGGCGCTGCTCCCCAGCAGGAACCCCCCGGCGGCCACGGGGATGGCTATTTCAGGAATACCCCCGGCCGCACCAAGAGTCGCGCCGGCCGCCGCCACCACACCGAGCCCGGCGACGGCGGCGGCTCCCACCGACTTGAGGGTGTGGGTCTCAGCTTCGAGGGCGAGGGCTTGCTCCTCGTCGCGGATCGCCTGGATGCGATGGGTGACCTTGCGGGAGTTCCGGAGTACTCGAGAGCCGCGCCCCATCCGCAGGCCCATCCGAATGCGGGTGAGCACGTGCGAGTCCCTCTCCCAGACGCCTCCGTCGGCCAGCTTGCGCCGGAGTCGAAGCCCTTCCTGCTTGGACATCCAGTCTCCGAGGCGCGACTCGACTGTCTCCCTATCTGAGTACACGATTGCGCTCTCGGTGATCGAACCGGGAGCGAATAGGCGGTCGAACAGGCTCGGGTCGGGCTTCTCCATCGACGTACGGGCCTCGGCGATGGCCCGTCGGAGGTGGCCGGCCTCAATTCCTAGTTCCTCGGCGACGCGGTGCAAGGCCTTCTCGTCGAGGGTGGGCAGCGCCAGATCGTCATCCACCTGCAGCTCGACCGCCCGGCGGATGATCGTTTCGACGGCGTCAACGCTGAGCGGTTCCTTGGGCGGCAGATCAACGGTGCCCTCATAGGCCTGGCGCCTTCGCCGCTGCTCGAACTCCTGGGTCATACCGACATTGTTGCAGGGGTCCAGGTGGTTTGGCATTCGGGATCGAGGAAGGGCCAACCGCTCACCGTCCACCGTCGACCGTCGGCGCGAGATGAGCGGTGACCGGTGACCGATTACCCTCCCGGCCGTGGATCTTTTCGATATCGATGCTTTGTTCCCCCAGCTGGTGCTGGCCCTCGGAGCCGCTCTCGTGGGTGGGAACGGGCTGGCGCTCTGGCATCATCGGCGGGGGAAGCGGCCCGATGACCTCGGAGAGCTTCGGGTCGGCCGGGCCCGCTGGCTTGTCGTGGTTGGCTTGATCATGGCCGGCTGGGGCCTGGCCACGCTCATCTCTTGAACAGATGAAGAGGATCTTCCTTACCCTCGCGGCTCTGGCCCTCGTACTCACCGCCTGTCGGGCCGAGTCGATCACGCGGCTGCGCATCTCTCCGGAAGGCACCGTCACCGTCATCAGTGAGTTCGCCTTCGACGACGAGGCACTGGCCATCATCGGGAACCTCGACGACACGCCCGAGGATGTCCTCCGGGCGCTTTCGGAGTTCATTGACCCTTCCGCCCTGCCGGTGACGGTGGCCGGGGTCGAGCCTGAGCAATTCCAAAGAGGAGACCTGCGGGGCATCCGGGTCACCATTCCCGGCCTCGACCCCGCTGAGGTGGCGACCGAACTGTCGTCGGGGAACAGCATCATCGAGGACGTCGCGCTATCGCTGAGCGAAGGAACACTCGTGATGTCGGCCCGCACCCGCGATGTGTCGGACTTCGAGCAGGCCCGGTTGCTGGCGCTCGTTCCCGGTGACCTCTCGGAGATTCTGGCGGTGGTGTTGCAGATCGAAATCCCCGGTGAGGTGACGGGTCACAATGCCGATCGAGTGCTGGCCGACGGGGCGCTCGAGTGGGACCTGCTCGCAGCCATCACCAGGGGCGAGGACGTGGTTGTCTCGGTTGAGGCCTCCGTCGATCCGGAATTTCAGTTCGTCGACCTGGAAGGCGAACCGCTCGATCAACCGGTGCCGGCACTCGAGGAGTCATCTCCGACCTCGTGGTGGGTGGCGGTGGTCCCCTTCGGCCTGGCGGCCCTCATCGCCTGGTTCATCATCTCCAGGCTCAGGCGGAACCGGCTTCTCGAGATCGAGGGCTTCACTCCCCGGAGATAGCATCGGCGGATGATGAATCCAGCCGAGACACTCGCATTCGACCCAACCGAGGGCACCGTCATTCGTACTCCGCCGGGAACCGGCTACGGCTACTGGGTGGGAGGCCACAAGGTCGGATTTGATGCCGGGACCGGGACCTTCTCGATCTTCTATCGGGAACGGGCTCCCCTCGAACGGGGCCGGGGCGGCCGTTGCGCGGTTGGCGTTGGCACCGACGGCATCGAGTTCACCGAGGTCTGGAGCGCCGACAAGTCCGAGTTCGCTTCGACCTCCATCGAGGTCGGCCATTGTGTCCCTACCCCGGATGGGACCTGGCGCCTTTACATCTCATACGAGCTGGCGGGCTCGGGCATGTGGCGCATCGATGTGATGGAGGCTGCCTCCCCGGACCTTCTCCAATCCCAGAGCCGTCGGACGGTTCTCCACCCGACCGAGTACGGCCTCAGCTACATCAAAGATCCGTTCGTCTACGCGGACGAGGCGGGCTATCGGCTCTACGCTGCGGTTCCTGCCCGGCAGGGCCCGCAGCTGATCGGCGACAAGGTGCAAGCCGGTCCGCTCGATGCCACCGTGCTGGCGGCTTCCGAGGACGGCTTGATCTTCCCGACCATCGAGTACGTGTTTGAAGCTCCCGGCGACAACAGCTGGCACGGCAGGCGGGCCCGGCTCAGCTCGCTCATTCCGTGGGAGGGCGGCTACCTGGCGACCTGGGACGGCGGCCGGACCTACTACGACAACTACGAGGAATGGTGCGGCCTCGCCCTCAGCCCCGATGGGAAGAAGTTCGAACGAATCGACACCGGTGGCCCATGGGTAAAGAGCCCATACGGGGCGGTGCGATACGTCTATGCCCTCCGGGTTGAGGAGCAAGTGTTCTTCTACTACGAGTACACCCGCCAGGATGGCTCGCACGACCTGCGGGTGTCGGTGGTCGGGAACCCTTCGGGTTCCTAGGGAGCTGCTTCGCAGCTCCATGGATTGCTGCTCGGTAGTGGGTTGCCGGCCGCGGGTTAGCCTCGCGGTATGGACCATTCTGAGAACCTCACGACCGAACGACCCACCTTCGTCACCCACCTCGAGTGCAGTGCCACCGGGACCCGCTACGAGCCCGATCGTCTCCACGGACTGTCGGATGCCGGCAAGCCGCTTCTGGTCAAATACGACCTCGATGGCATCTCGGCGGCGCTCGACAAGGAAACCCTGGCGGCCCGTCCTCCCGACATGTGGCGCTACCGGGAGTTCCTGCCGGTCCGCAAGGCGGCCAACATCGTCTCGCTCGGCGAGGTGATGACACCGCTGGTTTCGCTTCCCAGCACCGAGGCCCGCACCGGCGCCGGCTCGGTCGTCGTGAAGGACGAATCGCGCCTCCCGACGGCATCATTCAAAGCGCGCGGCCTTGGCATGGCGGTAGCGATGGCGAAAGAGCTGGGCGTGCAACGGCTGGCGATGCCGACCAATGGCAACGCCGGCGCCGCCCTCGGCGCCTACGGGAGCCGGGCCGGCATGGAGGTCTACGTGTTCTGCCCGGCCGACACCCCCGAGGTGAACGTGCGCGAGATCGCCCTGCAGGGCGCCCATGTGTGGAGGGTCAACGGGCTCATCAACGACTGCGGCAAGATCGTGGCCGGCGGCAAAGAAGAGATGGGCTGGTTCGACTTCTCCACTCTCAAAGAGCCCTACCGCATCGAAGGCAAGAAGACCATGGGTCTCGAACTGGCCGAACAGCTCGACTGGGACCTCCCCGACGTCATTTTCTATCCAACCGGGGGCGGGACCGGGATCATCGGGATGTGGAAGGCGTTCAACGAGCTCGAAGCGATGGGTTGGATCACGCACAAGCCGCGCATGGTTGCCGTCCAGGCCGACGGTTGCGCCCCCATGGTCAAGGCGTACGAAGACGGCGCCGACCACGCCGAGTTCTGGGAGGGGGCGGCCACGATTGCAGCCGGGATGAGGGTTCCGGCCGCCATCGGCGACTTCCTCATTCTCGAAGCGGTTCGAGAGAGCGGCGGCTTCGCCATCGCCGTGCCGGACTCTGCCATCGAGGAAGCCCAGGTGACCGCCGCCCAGCAAGACGGGCTCCTCATGAGCCCCGAAGGTGCCGCCACCATGGCGGGCTTCGAAAAGGCGCTGGCCGAGGGACGGATCAGTCCCGATGAGCGAGTGCTCTTGTTCAACTGCGGCCACGGGCTCAAATACCCGATGCCGCCCTCGGACCAGGCACTCGACCACACCCAGCCAATCGACTACACAGCCCTCACCGCGATCGCCCGCGGCAACGCCGGTTGACATGGCCGAGATCGTCATTTCTGAGTTCATGGATGAGGATGCCGTTGCCGGCCTGAGCGCCGACTTCGACGTCCTCTACGACCCGGGCCTGGTCGATGCCCCCGAAACCCTGGCGCAAGCCGTCGCGGACGCCCGCGCCCTCATCGTCCGGAATCGCACCCAGGTGGGGCAGGACCTACTGGCGGCGGCCCCGGGGCTTCAGGTGGTTGGCCGGCTCGGTGTCGGTCTCGACAACATCGACGTCGACGCCTGCCGGGAGCGCAACGTCGAAGTGCGGACGGCCGGCGCCGCCAACGCCAACGCTGTGGCCGAGTACGTGATCGGCGCCGCCTTCGGCCTGCTGCGAAGCGCCCTCCGGGGGTCCGATCGCGTGGCCGCCGGGGAGTGGCCTCGCCAGGAGATGGTGGGGAACGAATTGGCCGGCCGCCGGCTCGGGCTCATCGGATTGGGGGGCATCGCCCGGCTCGTGGCCATCAAGGCAGCCGCCCTCGGGATGGAGGTCACCGCCCACGACCCGATCCTCTCACCCCATGATCAGGCCTGGCAGCTGGCGACCCGGGTCGAGCTGTCGGTGCTTATCGAAGAGTCAGACATCATCAGCCTGCATGTGCCGCTGCTCGAGTCCACCCGTCACCTCATCGGTACCGGTGCCCTCGACGCAATGAAGCCGGGGGCGATCCTTGTCAACACCTCCCGCGGCGGCATCGTCGACGAAGAGGCGCTGCTGGCTGCCCTGCGGGCCGGCCGGCTCGGTGGTGCGGCTCTCGATGTATTCGAATCTGAACCGGTCGGGGCCGATCAGCAAGATCGGTTCACCGGGATCCCCAATCTCATCCTCACCCCGCACATCGCCGGTCTCACCGAGGAGTCACAGCGGCGGGTAGGAGAGGTGACCGCCGAGAACGTCCGCCAGATCCTGGTCGGGGGCCCGGCGAAGTGACCACCATCTCCTGTGTCGGTATTGCGGTCCTCGACTACCTGTTCGCGATGGAACGACTTCCCGACGGCGGGGGCAAGCACTACGCCACCGGCTATCGCGAGGTCGGGGGCGGTGTGGCCGCCAACGCGGCAGCCGCCATCGCCATGCTCGGGGGCACGGCCCGTTTGGTGGGGCGGGTGGGGACCGATCCGGTCGGAGCCCGCATTCTTGCCGACCTGGCGGCGCTCGGCGTTGATGTCGACGGGGTTGAGGAGATGGCAGGTGTTTGTTCACCGGTCTCGGCGGTCCTCGTCGATGAGGCCGGGGAGCGGACGATCATCAACTACACCCCGGACGCTCTGTTTGCGGCGGGTGACACCACCCGGGCAGGCGATGTCGACAGTGTCGACGGCGTCCTGGTCGACGTGCGATGGCCGGCGGGCGCCGCCCGGGCGTTGTCGGCCGCCGCCCTGGCCGGCATCCCCTCGGTGTTCGATTTCGATCGCCCTATGAGCGACGGGGGATCATCACTGCTCGGCCTGGCGAGCCACGTTGTGTTCTCGGAGGCAGCTCTGGTGGAGACGGCCGGGGTTCGTGAGCCGGGCGAAGGGTTGCTTGCCATCCGGGATCGGACCGACGCGTTCCTGGCGGTCACCACCGGCGCCGGTGGGGTGTGGTGGCTGGATGGGTCCGAGATCCGTAATCAACCGGCTTTTCCGGTTGAGGTGGTCGATACCGTTGGGGCCGGAGACGTTTTCCATGGAGCGCTGGCGCTGGCGCTGGCGGAGCGACTGCCCGAGCCGGCCGCGCTCCGATTTGCATCGGCGGCGGCGGCCCTCAAGTGTGCCCGGCCCGGTGGGAGGGCCGGGACCCCGAGCCGGAGCGAAGTTGACGAACTACTGAAAGGCGACGCGTAATGGAGGCAGGGAAGCTCTGGGGCATGCGACGGTTGGCCGACGATGGTGGCCGGTTCAAGATGCTGGCGGTCGATCAACGGCCCCCCATCAAGAACCTCATCGCCGAGCGGCGCCAACTCGAGTCCGCCCCCTACGACGACGTGTGTGATTTCAAGGCGTTGCTGATCGAAGAGTTGGCTCCGTTGGCGTCCGCCTCGCTGCTGGACCCTCACTTCGCCTACCCGGCCGCCGTCCACCTCGTCCCACCGTCCCAGGGTCTCCTGCTAACGCTCGAAGACTCGATTTTCGAAGACACTCCCGCAGGGCGCCGCTCGGCCGAGATCGACAATTGGAGCGTCGGCAAGATCAAGCGGGCGGGAGGAGACGCCGTCAAGGTGCTCGCCTGGTACCGCCCCGATGCCGCCGCGGAGGTTCGCGAGCATCAGTATGAGTTCGTGCGGCGGATCGGTGATGCCTGCCGACGCTACGACATCCCGTTCGTGTTCGAACTGCTCGTGTATGCCTTTGCCGGCGCCGCCGAACACACGACCGACTACGTCGAGGACACCGCCAAGCGAGCAGAAGACGTAATCGCCAGCGTGGAGGCCTTCGCCGACCCCGCCTTCGGGGTCGATCTGTTCAAGCTGGAGAGTCCGTTCCCGGCCGGCGAGGTGCCCGACCGGGCCCAAGACGATGGCTCCGTGCAGGCTGCCTTCGACGCGCTCGGCCGGGCCGCCGGACGGCCGTGGGTGATGCTGTCGGCGGGGGCCACCCAGGAGGCCTTCGCCCGGATCCTCGAATACGCCTACGCGGCCGGCGCCAATGGATATCTGGCGGGCCGGGCCATCTGGTGGGACGCCTGCCAGTCCTTCCCCGACCTGGAGGCGATGCGCGGTCGATTGCGGGTCGACTCGGTCCCGTATATGCAGCAGCTCAATCGAATGACGGACGAACTGGCCGTGCCGTGGATGAGCGATCCCGGTGTGCTCGGTTCCGCCACCCTCGACGGTGCCGGGGCCGGGTTCCGGAACTCATACGGCGACCCGGGAGCGACCTCGTGACTATCGGTGTCATCGCCCTGGCCCGCCCCACCTTCGACGTGGAATACGCCGAGGAGGTCGCGGAGGCTGCCTTTGCCGTGCTCGACGACGTTGCACCCGGGTTCGTGGGAGGCCGTGACCTGTGCTTCGACGCCGACAGCACCCGCCGGGCGATCAACGATCTCGAGCAGGCCGAGCTCGCGGCCCTCATCATCCTCCAGGTCACATTCACCGATGCAACGATGACGTCCGAGCTGGCGGCCGCCATCGATGCGCCGCTCATCTTCTGGGCGTTCCCGGAGGACCGGACCGGCGGCCGGCTCCGGCTCAACGGTCTGTGCGGAATCAACCTGGCTGCCCATGCCCTCCGGCGCCGGCAGCGGGACTTCTCATACCTCTACCTGCGGGCTGATGACGGGCGAGCCACGGGAGAGCTTGCCCGCCTGCTGGCCGGTGGCGGCAACCTCGATACGGCGGCCCGAATCGTCCCCTCGGCCGACGAACTGTCGACGGACTCGCTGCGGGCGGCCGAACGGGTGGAGGAGTCGCTTGACGGTCTCCGGACCGGAGTCATCGGCGACTATCCGGATGGATTCGACCCGTGCCGGTACGACGGGGAGGCGGTCCGCCGCTTGACCGGGGTCACGGTCGACCGGATCGAGCTGGCCGAATTGTTCGCCGCCGCCGACTCGGTTGACCTCGACACCGTTGGGGAGGCGCGGGGGCGGGCGACCGCGGCGCTTGGATCACTCGACGATCTCGACCAGACCGCCCTCGACCGAAGCCTGCGCCTTTACGGCGGCATGCGCGATCTGGCGGGCGCTCGCGAGTGGGCGGGGGTGGCGACCCGCTGCTGGCCGGAGTGTTTCACCGAGTACGGCGGCGCTGCCTGCGCCCCGCAGGCCATGCTGACTGATGACGGCATCCCCGGCATGTGCGAAGCCGACGTTTACGGCAACCTGACCAGCCTCATCCTCACCGAGTTGGCCGGGGACGCTTCCTTCGTGGCCGACCTGGTCGATATCGACGCGGTGGGAGACACCGCCGTCTTCTGGCATTGCGGGGTGGCTCCGGTGAGCATGGCCGACCCCGAGGCCGATCCCACCTCCACCGTGCACTCCAACCGACGCAAGCCACTGCTGCACGAGTTTGCGCTCAAGCCGGGCCGGGTGACGATCTGCCGCTTGAGCCAGGCCGGCGACACCCACAAGCTTGTGATCGGCGGAGGCGACATGCTGAAGGCGCCGCTGCCGTTTTCAGGGACCGCCGGGACCATTCGATTCGACAAGGCGGCCGAGGATGTCCTTGCCACCATCATGGCGGAGGGCCTCGAGCATCATTACGGGATCGTGTACGGCGAATACGAGGAGGATCTCCTCGCTTTGGCGGCCCGCTGGGAGCTGCCGGTAGTCAACTTGACCTGAGGTTTTGGAAAGGACGACAAGAGGTGACGGACGAGATTCGATACGGGATTATCGGTGCCGGGATCATGGGCATCGAGCACATCCAGAACGTGAACCACATCGACGGCGCCGTGGTTTCGGCCATCGTCGATCCGGTCGAGGGGATGCGGGCCTGGGGGGCGGCGGAAGCGGCCGGTGATGTCGAAGTGTTCGAGGACCACCGGGACCTGCTGACCTCAGGCCTCGTGGACGCGGTCGTCGTGTCGACTCCCAACATGACTCATGCCGATGTCATGGAGGATGTGCTCTCCGTCGATGGTCTCCATGTCATGGTCGAGAAGCCGCTTGCCACCACCGTGGCCGATTGCCGCCGCATCATCTCGGCTGCCGAGGGTCATCGCGGCGTCGTGTGGGTCGGTCTCGAGTACCGCTACATGCCGGCCGCCGCCCGGCTCATCGAGGAAGTGAAGGGCGGCGCGGTCGGGACGCTCCGCCATCTCGCTATCCGGGAGCACCGGTTTCCCTTCCTCCCCAAGGTTGGCGATTGGAACCGCTTCAACCGAAACACGGGCGGGACGCTGGTCGAGAAGTGCTGTCACTTCTTCGATCTCATGAACGTCATCGTCGATTCCGATCCAGTGCGGGCGATGGGCAGCGGCGGGCAGGATTTCAATCACCTCGACGAGGAGTACGACGGCGAGGTGCCGGACATCATGGACGCAGCGTTCGTCATCTTCGAATACGCCAACGGGGTCAGAGCGATGCTCGACCTGAGCATGTACGCCGAGGCCAGCAAGCATCAGGAGGAGATCGCCGTGCTCGGCAATGCCGGCAAAGTTGAAGCACTTACGCCGGGGGCTGTGCACCGGGGTGCCGACCCGCGTCAGATCGTTCGTATTGGGAACCGGGAGAAGTCGGTGGTTGAGGAATTCGAGGTCACCGACGACCGCATCCGTTCTCAGGGCGGCCACCACGGCTCCAGCTATATCGAACACCTCGAGTTCATCGCCGCCATTCGGGCCGACCTCCCGGCCTCGGTGACGCTGGCCGATGGCCTGGTGGCGGTGGCCATGGGGGTGGCTGCCCAGACCGCCATCGCCGAGCGGCGGGTGGTCGAGATGGCCGAGGTGCTGTAGCGCCGACTAGAAGCCGGCCGCCCATTCGGTGATCAAGGCTAGGTGCCGATCCCGATTTGCCTCGCTGAAGACGAGCATGAGCTGGTCCTCGAACAGCGCTCGATGCTCGGCCGGGTAATGGATCGCCAGCCAATCGGAGTATTGGTTCTGCTGGACCCTGTCGTAAACCAGGACGCCCTGGTAGCGGTAGCCGCCCGAGTAGCGGGTGATGAAGCCGTCCTCAACGGTGAACGATTGCGGGCCGACCCAGGGCTCGATGCCGCCAACTTCGAAGAAAAGGTTCGACTGATGCCATTCGCACTCGACCCCGGTGCCGTGCGCCTCGCACTGTGCCCCGAGGGTGCCGCCGGTGGCGGCCAGGTATTGAGACTCGAGGGCGGTCTGATCCTCGTGCTGGTAGGCGCTTCCGAAGAACCGTGTGGTGGTTGAGCACGAAGAGTCGAAGCACCATTCGGCATCGGGGCTCACCAGGGCATGGAGCTCTGCGACCCGGCCGGATTCATAGAGCTCATTGAATCGCTCGGCCATCTCGAGCGGCGTCCAACGCTCGGGGTCGGCCGGGTAGGCGTCTCCTCTCACGATGGAGAGGGCTGCTGCCGTCAGCACGAAGGCAGCGACGACGACGACGAGGGCTAATACGGGCCTGCCGCGATCAGCTTCACGGCTCGATGTGGTTTCACCGATCGTCTGCATTGCACTCCACGGAGGCTGCCGTCAGCGTAGTTGGCCGTAGCCCGTAGCGAACCGAACCGGTTCTATCCCTTGGTGGAGCCGGCCAGAAGCCCGCTCACGAAGTATCTCTGCAGCGAGAAGAAAACCGTTAGCGGCAAGATCATGGTCACAAAGGCTGCCGCCGTGAGTATGTGCCAGTCCTGCCCGCGGCTGCCCGTTACGTTGGCCAATACAACAGTCACCGGCGCGACGTTTTCAGCGGTACCGACGAAGGTCACGGCGATGAGATAGTCATTCCAGGTCCAGAGGAACTGGAAGATGGCGAAGGCCGCCAGCGCGGGAACGGACAGCGGGACGATCAGCTTCCAGAAGATCGTGAAGTGGTCCCCACCATCGATCCTGGCCGATTCAATCACGTCGCGCGGCAGCGTCGACATGTAATTGGTTAAGAGGAACACCGCCAACGGCATGCCGAACCCGGTGTGGGTCGCCCACGCGCTGAAGGACGTCCCCTGTAGGTCGAGATCCGGGAAGATTGTCAAGTCGAGCCCGAACAGACCAATGTGTGCTCCGCCCACATACAGCTGCAGCAGCGGAATGAGCGACATCTGGATCGGCACTGCCAGCAAGGACACGAGCAATATGAACAGCCACTGGCGGCCCGGGAAGTCCATCCATGCGAAGGCATAGGCGGCGAACGCCGCGATAGCGATCGGGATGATCGTGGCCGGGATGACGATGGCGAGCGAGTTGAGCAGGGCGTCGCCCATGCCGGGGGCACCCGCACCGGTGCCGAACAGCACGAAGTCGTAGTTATCGAGGGTGAACGACGGGTCGGTGAACCAGGTCCACCAGCCGGTGGTCTTGATCTCGGCCTCGGTCCGGAAGGAGCTGATGAACAGACCCAGCGTCGGAATCAGCCAGATAACGACGAGGATCCAGACAATGACCTTCGTCCCACCTTGGCTCAGCTTCTTGAACAGTCGGCCGCCCAGTGATTGACCGGTGGATTCCTGCATACGGGGTGTGTCGGTTTTAGCGGTCATCGGAGGGCTGCCTCCTCCTGCACCCGGCGGATGTTTATGTACATGATCGGTGTGATGAACAACAGCAACACTGTGGCCAGGGCGGCGCCTCGACCTGCCTGGGTGAAGCGGAAGGCCTGATCGAACATTTCGTTGGCGATCACGTTGGTGTCGAACTCGCCGTTGGTCATCACCTTGACGATGTCGTAGACCTTCATGACCACCACAATCAACGTCGTGACGACGACGGCGATGGTGGAGCGGATGTTGGGAATCGTTACTCGCCAGAAGATATCCCGGTCGGTGGCCCCATCCACCCGGGCGGCCTCGAGCTGATCTCCCGGGACGGCTTTGATCGCCGAGGACAGAATGACCATGGCGAAGCCGGCCTGGATCCAGATCATCACGATGATCAGGAAGAACGTGTTCCAGGGGAGACGGATGAGCCAGGGAATCGGGTCCCGACCAAAGACGTCCAGAACGGCGTTGAGAGCGCCGATCTGGGTTTCACCCGGCGGCTGGAAGTTGTACACGAACCGCCAGATGACCGATGCACCAACCATAGAAATGGCCATCGGCAGGAAGATGATCGCCTTGGCGACCTTCTCCCCCCGCTCCATCCGGTTGGTCACTGCGGCCACAAACAACCCGAGCCCGGTCGCGAAGATGGTCACCGAGAACACCCACCACAGGTTGTTCCAGATGACGCCGCTCAAGACGGTGAACATGGCGAACAGAACGCCGGTCAGGCCGATTCCGATCCACCCAAGCGTGCTCGGGTTTTCGAAGTCGGCGCGGACACCGATCTCACGGCCTCGGACCCGGGCCAGCACCAGGCCGACGATGATGCCGATGACACCGACGATGAACAATCGACTCGTGAAGATGTCGCCAACGCCCGAGACGTTGAAAAGGTCGTCGTTGGTGAAGATCCACTTGAAGTTGTCGAGGCCAACCCAGTTCTCGCTGCCGCGATCTTTGAGGGCAAGGACGGCGGTCCGGATGACGGGAATGATTAGCGTGATCGACACCGCAAACAGGGCCGGGCCGACGAATACCCAGGGGCGCACTTTGTCGGCAATTTCGGCTCGCCGCGTAGCCGGCAGGTCGCGGAGCTGTCCAAGGCCTGCTCCGACCGCGGCACCGACAACGCCGCCGGCGATGATGGTGAAGAGGCCTCCGCCGGGCCCGTTTCCGTTGAGGAAGGCCCCGACCAACAATCCGAAAAACAGGCCGAGCGCCCCGGTGAACAGACTCCACTGGGTCCTGGCCAGGTCGAGCACCCGGTTGAGGGTGAAGAACAGAGCGAAGAACCCGAGGACGGTGAGTATGACCCCGATCAGCGTTGATATCACGGCTCCCAAATCAACCTCCTCGTTCGCAACACTAGAGCGCGGGTCGAGTCGATTGCAAAGAGAAGCGGCGGCGCCAGGGGCGCCGCCGCTTCATCAGTTGGGGAGTGGACTATCCCTCGATGTCCTTCCAGACTTCCTCGACCTTGGCAAACGCTTCCTCAACGGTGGTATTACCCGCCGTGATTGACGTTGCGGCAGTCCAGAACTCGCCTGCACCGATATCAGCAGGCATCAGGTCGGATGCATCGAACCGGAACGGGTCGGCGCTCGTGATAATCGATCCGAGAGCTCTGCCGAACGGGTCGTCACCGAAGGAGACATCCAGATCCTGCTTGGAGTTCGGGCTTAGGAACCCGCCAGCAGGTTGGAACTGCGAGCGCAGCTGAGCGTACTCGGCGCTGGCCATGTACTTCATGGCTTCGATGACCTCAGGGCGCTCCTGGAACATCACCAGGTGGGTACCCGCACCGAGGACCACGGTGCCGTAGTCATCGCTAATCGTCGGCAGGTAGAACACGTTGATGTCGCCGTCTGGTCCGAACACTGCGTCGGCGTTTGAGCCCGAGCGCTCGGGATCTACCCAGAAGTTCCCGTAGAAGTTGGCCTGGCGGTGCATCATGCACTTGCCCTCGAGGAGAGGGAGGCCCGAGTCGCCGAAGTCGGTCGACGCGATGGTCTCCCGGCCGCCGAAGACGTTTCCGTCACCAGCCCACAAGTCGACGACGAAATTGCCGACTTCGATGACCTTGGGGTCGTCGAAGGGGATCTCGTGATTGACCCATTGGTCGTATACCTCAGGACCGTGGATGCGAAGCATGAAGTCTTCCATCCAGTCGGTGAACGGCCAGCCGGTCGCTCCACCGGATCCGATTCCGACGCACCACGGCGTGTTGCCGTCGGCCTTCATCGTGTCCATGAGCGTCAGCATTTCGGCCCACGTGGTGGGGATCGAGTAGTTGGCGGCGGACCATGCCGACGGGTCGTACCAGACGAGGCTCTTCAGGTCAGCCTTGCCGGGGGCGCCGTAGACCTCTCCATCGACCGTTACCAGCTCGACCCAGAACGGGTCAAAGTCAGCCTTCAAGGTGTCGGCGAAATCCGACGGGAATGGCAGGATCTCTCCGCGACTCGCCAGGTCCTTGACCTTGCCGGGCTGGGCATAGACACCGATATCGGGCGGGTTACCGCCGGCGATCCGGACGTCATTGAGCTCCTGGAAGCTCCGGTCACCGGTAATGATGAACTTGATTCCAGTTCGCTCGGTGAACGGCGCCAGAGTGTCCTTAATGGCCTGCAACTCGACGGCCGTTTCCGGCCCGAAAATCTCGACAATGCCGATGTCGCCACCGACGTCGCCGCCGCCGCCGTCGGCAGTGGTGTCGGACGTGTCATCGCCGCCGCATGCTGCGGCTACGAGGGCAAACGCTGCGAACAACGCAATCGCCCATCTGAAGCGTTTCACTTCAATTCCTCCTAATTCGATTTGAGGCTCGCCGCTCGCTCCGCGCTAGCGCGAACAGAGAAACAAACCACCCCTGACCCTAGTGCCGTGGGTGATCGCGACCTAGTGGTCTTTCGACTCTACAGCCAGGATCTGCCATATCTTTCGCGGCCTAGGGTGGGTTGGTGAGGCATTGCTACGTCGTACGGGTGTTCACCGTTGGGGATTCGGGCGGCAACGCCCTCGGAGTCGTGCCCGACTCGACTGGTCTCGAGTCGCCGGATATGCAGCGGATCGCGGCCGAGCTCGGGTTCTCGGAGACGGTCTTCATCAACTGGCCGCCCGGCGCCATGCCCGCCCTGCGAATCTTCACCCCTGCCGCCGAGATGCCCTTCGCCGGTCACCCGCTGGTGGGAACCGCCTGGGTCCTCAATGCGATGGGCCCCGGCGTCGATCGGATGTCCATCCAGATCGGCGAAGTCGGGATCCGCATGCAAGACGATCTCATCTGGGTGGTACCGCCGCCGATCGATCAACCGATCCGGGAGGTTCCGATTGCCGAAGTCGAGGAGCTCGGCGTGCCGGCCACCCGGGCCTGGCGAGTCGAAGTTCCCTCCGACTACCTGGTCGCCGAGCTCCGATCCGAGGTGGACCTCATTGGTGCGAAACCTGATCTTGCTGCGGTGGCCGATGCGGCCGACGGTCTCTACATCTTCTACGGCCACGGGATGACCCGGTCCCGTTTCTTCGGACCTCGCCTGGGGGTCGATGAGGACCCGGCCACCGGCTCGGCTGCCGTTGCGCTGTGTGCCGTCTCGCGGTGGCTCGGCCAGGAGTCGGGCATGGCCCAGATCATCCAGGGCCTCCCCGGATCCTTGTCAGAGATCCACATGACCTGGGACGGCCTCCGAGTCGAGCTCGGCGGCCGGGTCGTGAAGGACGAAGTCAGGGAGCTGGACGATTGAGCGGGCCTGATGGATCGGGGAGGATTGGCGTGAGCCGTATCGAGAGCGACCTCCGCGAACTGGTGTCCATTCCCTCGGTGACCGGCGACGAAGCGGCCTGTCAGGACCATGTTGCCGGGTGGCTGGCGGCGACCGGGCTCGAGGTGAGGCGAATCGAGACTGATCCCGAATCCTTCAAGGCCGATCCGGCCTTTCCCGGCTACGAGATGCCGAGGACCCGCCTCCCGGTGGTGGCCGGTCACTTCAACACCGGTCTCCCGGGCCCGCGGGTGTTGCTCGTCGGTCACGTCGATGTGGTTCCACCTGGTGATCCAGACGCGTGGTCGAGACCCGCGTTCGAGCCATGGGTCGAGGACGGGCGGCTTCACGGCCGGGGTGCCTGCGATATGAAGGGCGGGTTGGTGGCCGCGGTCGAGGCCGTGCGGCAGGTCATGGAGGTTGATGGTGACATCGGCGGCGAGATCATCGTGCTGGCCGTCCCCGCCGAGGAGGATGGCGGCGCCGGCTCGCTGGCTGCGATCCGGGCCGGGTACTCCGGGGACGCCTGCGTCATCATGGAGCCGACCAATCTCGAGATTGTGGTCGCCCATGCCGGCGCCATTACGTTCACTCTGGATGTGCCGGGGAAGGCCGCCCACGCCTCGATGCGCCGCGAGGGCGCGTCGGCGCTCGAGCACCTCGAGTACCTGCGTGGTGCTCTGGTCCAAGATGAGCGGACCCGCAACGAGGCCGAGACGCATCCGCTCATGCGGGCGATCGGTCTGCCCTACCCCACGATGATCGGGCAGGTGGAGGGAGGCTCGTGGGCGTCCACAGTGATGGATCGGGTGGCCGCTCACGGACGTTATGGAGTCCGTCTCGGTCAAGACTGTGGCGGCGCCGCGGACGATTTGCGGTCGGCGATTACCGCAGCGTGGCAGGCCCATCCCTTCCTCGCCGATCATCCGGTCGGTCTACGGGTGTGGGGTGCTCAATTTGATTCCGCCGCCATAGATGCCGATCACGAGTTGCCTGCCGGTCTCGCGTCTGCCTACGAAGCAGTCGCCGGCCGGGAGACGCCTCGCACCGGAGTCCCGTACGGTGCCGACATGCGGCTGTTCATCAACGAGGCCAAGACACCCACGGTCATGTTCGGTCCCGGCGACGTTCGAGTCGCCCATGCCGCCGACGAGTACGTTCTCCTCTCCGAAGTAGAAACCTGCGCCGCCACCCTCGCCCACTGGCTGTTGCGCGTAAACGCCCGGACATAACCGGTGGCCGGTCACCGGCGACCGGCGACCGGCGGAGTCAACTCCGCCAACTCCGGATCCTCCGGTCCATTGCTCTGGCCGGTGACTGGTGACCGGCGGAGCGATGCTCGGCCTCACTCCAAATCCTCCAGCGTCTTCGGCCACTCATCCTTGAGCAGGCGCGATAGCGAGCGGTCGGCGAGGATCTTGCCCCCGGTCTGACAGCCCGGGCAGTAGTTGAGGTCGTTTGAGCTGGCATACACGATCCGCTGCACCGGTGATCCGCACACCGGGCATTCCTGCTTGAACTTCCCGTGCACGGCCATCTCTTTGTGAAACGCCGTGACCTTGTCCGGGAAACCGTCGCCCAGTTCCTCCCGGAGTCGATCGGTCCACTCGGTCAGCACCTCGATGACGGCCGCATGCACGGCGAGTGCCTCGTCGCGGGTCATCTGGCTGGTGAGCTTGAAGGGCGACATCTTCGCTCGATGAAGGATCTCATCCGAGTAGGCATTGCCAATGCCGCTGAACAGCCGCTGATCGGTCAGAGCCCGCTTCACCGTATGGCGCGCGTCCAGCAGCGCCTCGGCGAATTGGTCCGGCCAAGCGCCGAGAACCTCGAGTCCGCCCCGATCGTGCTCGGCCAGGGCTTCCTCACCGCGCACGAGGTGGAGGGTGGCCCGCTTCTTCGTGCTCTGCTCGGTCAACAGGATCGATCCCTCTGCAAAGTCGAAGGCGGCCAGTCCCACCTTCTTGGGGATCGTTACCCCTCGCTCCTTCCAGCGCAGTCGACCCGAAATCATGAGGTGGAGCACGAGAAAGAGGTCATCCTCGAGCTCGAAAACGATCCGCTTGCCAATCCGCCGCAAGCCGGTGACCGATTTTCCGTGCGCGGTATCGATCGGAGGGTCGTATGAGCCGAGCAGTGAGATCCCAGCGATCCGAATCCGCTCCAGCCTGGTCCCGACCACAAAGCGATCAAGCGCTTCGAGGTAGATCGCAATATCGGGAAGCTCGGGCATATCGTTGCCATTCTGGCAACTGAGTCACCAGTCACCGGCATCCGGCATCCGGCATCGGCACGAGGCGAGGTTGCGATCACCGGACGCCGGAAAGCGAGCGAAGCGAGTGCCGGACGCCGGAAGGTGGAGCGGGAAGCGGGTCGCGGGAGCGGGTGGCGGGTCCAATAGACTGCTCCCCCTATGGCCGGTTCTTCGGAAAGCAAGACGCTCGTTCTTCTGGCACTCGTTGCCAACATTCTCATTGCGATTATGAAGTTCGTCGCAGCCGTTATTACCGGGTCGGCGGCCATGCTGGCCGAGGGGTTTCACTCGACAGCCGATAGCGGGAACCAACTGTTCCTACTGCGTGGGGCGGCCGTCTCCCGGTATGGCCCTAGCGCCACGTACCAGTTCGGACGCGGCAAGGAGCTCTACTTCTGGTCTTTGATGGTGGCGGTGTTCCTATTCGTGGGTGGTGCCGTGGTCTCCTTCTACGAAGGGCTCGAGCGGTTCCGCCATCCGGAGGAGACGTCCAACCTTGCCTGGAGCATCGGAGTCCTCGCCGCGGCCGGTGTCTTTGAGTTCGGGATCGCCTTCTGGCCTGCGTTGAAAGAATTCAATCACCGGCGCGGCAGCCGCAATTGGTGGCGGTCGCTTCGAGAATCGAAGGACCCGGCCTTGATGGTGGTGCTCTTTGAGGACAGCGCCGCCGTCCTCGGCGTCTTCATTGCCGCCAGCGGAATCTTGATCGGTTACTGGACCGGGAACGGTCGCTGGGATGGGGCAGCTTCTATGTCGATCGGCGTGTTGCTCGCCGTCGTGGCCTTCCTGGTGGCGTTCGAGGTCAAGAGCCTGCTCGTTGGCGAGAGCGCCAGCCGCCAGGTGCGGTCCGAGATCCGGGCTGCGGTCCTCTCCCATCCGAACGTAGAGAGCATCGGCCGATTGCTTACCATGCACATGGGACCGGAGGACATTGTCGTCAATCTCGACGTCGACTTCCGGGATGGGATCGCTGTTGAGGAGGTGGAGGCCTCGATCGACGAGATCGAATCGGCGGTGCGGGGGATGGCCCCCCAGGTCACCCAGATCTTCGTTGAGGTGGAGTCGGCGCGATGAAGGCATCGGCACCAGCCTCGTCGGCGAACCTGGGTCCAGGGTTCGACTGCCTGGCATTGGCTCTGGACCTGCGCTGCTCGGTGGAGGTTGAGCCGAGCGATCAGTGGACGGTTGCCCCCTCCGATGCGGATGGATTCGTGATCGCAGCCGCGCAGCGACTCCATGAAGAGCCATTGACGATTTCCATCGACAGCGAGATCCCGGTCGGCCGTGGGCTTGGATCGAGCGCGGCGTTACTTGCGGCCCTCACCGCCGCCACCTGGCGACTCGGTGGGGGAGAGGATGATCTGGATGCGATCTTCGAGTTCACAGCTTCCATGGAGGGGCACCCCGATAATGCCGCCGCGGCCGTGTTTGGCGGATTGATGCTGTCCGGGGGCTACGGCGCCCATCGCCTCGAGGTTCATGACTCGATACAACCCATTGTCGCGGTTCCCGAGGTGACGCTTCCAACGTCACAGGCGAGGGCGGTCCTCCCCGCCACGGTCCCCTTGGGTGCGGCTACCCGCACTGGATCCCGACTTCTCCGATTGGTGGAGGGCCTCAGAACCGGCGACGAGGAGCTGCTGGAGACCGTCGGTCCGGACGAGTTGCACGAGCCCTATCGGATCGCCCTGCGACCGATCATCGGCGAGCTGATGGCGGTCGCCCGCTCGGCGGGGGCGCCATTCGTTGCCATGAGCGGGGCGGGTCCCTCAGTCATCGCGTTAACCGGCGAGAACAACGTCTCGGAGATCCGGGCGGCCTTCGAGAGCGTGCCATCAACCAGGGTACTGACCCCCCGGATCGCATCCGAGGGCGTTCTCTGACGATTACGGGGCGGGTGGCCCGAAGGGGTTCGCGAGCGTCACGGCCCGGCATCCGTCGATCGTGTCGATCGTCGGTGCCAGAGCGGCGCTGCCGTAGTGATCTCCGAGAACGGCATCTTCCGCGATGCAGTACCAGCGGCCGCTGTTGCTCTGGGTGATGATTAGCAATTCCTGGTCGGCGTCGACGTAGGCGATCTTGCCCATGCCGGCCTGATCGGCCGTTCCCACCCACTCGACGTCGTCGGAGAGCGCGTTCAGCGTGGCGGTAGGGATGTCGTAGTCGCCGGCTCCGGCATACAGGGTGCGAGCGAGAGCGAGCGTGTCGTTCAGAAGGTCGATGACGAACTGGTTGGCGGCCCCGTCGTTGACCTCGAGCTCAGTCCAGGTGCAGGGGTGGACGGCTGCGTACCAGACATCGCCCCACTCCCAGGCCCCGAAGTCTGTGACCGTCAGCGTCTCGCCGGTGTCGTTAAATGTCACGTCGAAGCTTGCGAACGCTTCGTCGTTGGCGCCGGTGATGGTGAAGGCGGAGAACGACAGCGTGGTCGGGCTCCAGTGATAGGGGCTGAGGGCGTCGCTGGTGTCGGTGGCGTCGCATGAGAAGAGCGGCGGGACCGAGGCATGCAAGCTGACGTAGTCGCGGGCGGCTTCCGCCGTCATGAATTGCCGGATGACGCTTTCGATGGCGAACCTGTCGGCGGCCGTGAGCGGCACCGGCGGCAGCGTCGTCGTCGTAGTGGTTGCTTCACCCTCGGGGTTTGGCCCGGTGATGTCGGCGGTGCTCGTCGTCGTGGCGGCGCCCGGAGCAGTCGTGGTGGTCGTCAGCTCGGGTGGGATGGGTGCGACCTCGCTCGGATTTCCGGTTCCGGGAGGTGCCGCCGGCGCAAGGGTCGTGGTGGTGAGCACGACCGGATAGCTGAAGTCGCCACTGGCCACTCGAGCTGCGACATCACACGGGTCGATGGCGACCCGCCATCCGTCTGACTCCCAATAGGCCAGCAAGCCTTCCACCCGGAGCGATCCTTCGGCATCCGAGACCTCAAAACTGCCGGTGGCGAAGTCGCCGACTACCTGTATTTCGGTGGAGCCGAAGGTGAGCTCGACGGCGTCGGTGGCAGTTGAGGCCATCGAGGCGAATTCCTCCGGCGTGCAGGTGTCCTTGAATTCGGTGGCCGACGCCTCGTACACGGCGTCCCAGTCGCCGGTGGCGGCCGCTTCGAAGTAGGCCCGGGTCAATTCGGCGATGAAGATTTCGGTGGCGGCGCGATCCTCGGGCGTGGTGGTCGAGGTGGTGGGCGGCCGTTGGAACAGCATGTCAAAAAGGGCGTCGCCCACAGAATCGGGGAGGGCGGCGGCCGGTGCGGCCGTGATGGGAGTGGTGGCGGCCTCATCACCGCCGCCGGAACAGGCACCGGCGACGAGGGCGAGACCGATAAACAGAACGGTCGCGTGACGGTTAATAGTGCGCATGGAGACTGATATCGACTGTCTCCAGGGGCCCCTTTAGTGGTTCAAAGCGTGGGCGGTGGCAGCCTTGATGAGCTGATCGAACAAGCTGCGAGCGGCCGACTCGGTTCCAACCAGGTTCTCTGGATGCCACTGGACGGCGAGGAGAGGCCATGAGGGATCCTCGGGCTCTAGCGCCTCGATGACGCCGTCCTCACTCCAGGCCACCGGCCGGAGTCCGGAGCCGGGGGTCTTCACTGCCTGATGATGGATTGAGTTGACTTTGAGCGAAGGCGTGCCGAACAATTCGGCCAGACCGCAGCCCTTTGCCAGGGTCACCGTCTGATGAGCTTGCTTGGCAGCCCCGTTGCCTGTGACGAAGTGCTCGAAGCCTCCCTCGACCTGGCTCGGGATGTCAGCGATGAGGTCACCACCGAGGGCCACATTCATGATTTGCGTGCCGCGGCAGATCGCCAGCACCGGCATCTTGTGCTCGGCGGCATACCGGGCCACCGCCAGCTCCGATCTGTCCCGTCCCTCATGGATCCCGTAGATGGTCGGGTGGCCGGCTGATCCATACAGATCGGGAGATATATCACCACCGCCGGTGAGGACGAGCCCGTCGAGTCTGCCCATCATGTGGGGGATGGCCTCTGGCTCGAGGATCGGAAGGACGACTGGCACCCCACCTGCGCCGATAACCGAGTCCGAATACGACACGGTGACGGTGGTGGCTTGCTGCGCGCCATAGCTGGTGGCCACGTCACGGAGCTGCGATGTGATGCCGATAACAGGTGCCATTGCGTAGTGACTCTAGATGGGCGTTTGCGATTGCGGGCTGGACGGGCCAAGCTATGACCGATGGGATCACTGATCAAAAAACGGCGCAAGAAGATGTCGAAACACAAGTACCGCAAACGTCTTCGCGCCAATCGCCACAAGCGCAAGAAGTAGGTCCGGAACCCCTCGGGTTCCGGAGGCCAACCGCGTACCGCTAGCCGCCCACCGGATTCGTTCTTCGATGAGTGGAATCGCGGGTGGCTCGGCTATGGCGTGAGGAGCGCGCCCGCCGCCGAGCGAGCCAACCGCGTACCGCCCACCGCCCACCGTGTCTTCGATGAGGGGTTGCTTCGCCTGGCGCGGCCACCAAGCCGCCTCGAGAGCGGTTGGCGGTCGGATTTTTCCGGTAGGCGGTCACCGGTGGGCGGCAACGCCGAAGGCTTTGCTCTTAGCTGATCGCCTTGCTCCACTCTTCGGGTGGGTACTTCTTAGCTCGATCTGCTTGCAGGCGGGCTGCGTAGGCGGCCGCTTCGCTGCGCCGGCTCATTTCCAGCTTTGACAGCAGGTTGGACACGTAGTTCTTGACGGTCTTCTCCGCCAGGAACAGTTCTTCGGCGATCTGGCGGTTGGTCTTGCCCTCGGCGATGAGGTCGAGGATTTTGCGCTCCTGTGGGGAAAGACGTGCCAGCAGTGGGTCGTCTGGCTCGTCGCCGCGAATACGGGCAAATAGGCGATCGGTGAGGTTGGGGTCGAGCAGCGATTCGCCGTTGCCGACTCTCCGTACTGCATCCACGAGGTCGCCCGAGTCGATTCGCTTGAGGACATAGCCGGAGGCACCGGCCATGATCGAGGAAACGAGCGCTTCCTCGTCGGCATACGAGGTCAGCATCAGAACCTTCACATCGGGCCATCGTGAACGGATCTCGCGGCACGCCTCGACACCGGTGCCATCGGGCAGGCGGACATCCATCACGACAACGTCGGGCGTGTGGTATCCGACCTGGCGAATGGCGTTGTCGACATCGCCTGCCTCGCCGACGACGTCGAGGTCTTCCTCACCGTTGATGAGCGTCTTGAGGCCCTGTCGGACTACTTCGTGGTCGTCGACCAGCACAACCTTCATGCAAGCTCCTAGCGATTCGTGCCAGCGTATCGCACCTACCCCATTGGCGGGCAGCGGCCACTAGGCCCAAAAAGTGTGGGCAAAGGTCCTTGCGTCGACAGGCGTTAGCCTCTCCCGAATGGATGAACCACGTTTCGCACCTGCCGATGTCGCCAGACTGGTCGGCGCCGCCTCAGCGGTGGCGGGAGCGGCCGAGCTCACGGGAACCCTTGAGGCCATCGTGCGAACTGCGATGGAACTCACCGGCGCTCGCTACGGTGCGCTCGGCGTGCTTGGCTCCCATGGATTCTTGACCGAGTTCATCCATATGGGGATGGACGACGACGTCGTCGTACGTATTGGTGCTCCGCCTGCCGGCCACGGCCTGCTCGGAACCATCACCCGGGTTGGTGGTGGTGTGAGCACCGACAACATGTCCGAGCACCCGGACTCCGTCGGGTTCCCCGAGCATCACCCCCCCATGCGATCGTTCCTGGGTGTGCCGATCAGGGTGGCCGATGCCGTGTACGGGAACCTCTATCTCACTGAGAAGGAGGGCGGTTTTCGCGATGATGATATGGCGCTCGTGGAGGCCCTCGCCACCATCGGGGGATCGGCGATAGCCACCGCCCGCATGTCCCGGCGGCTGCGGACCGTTGCCATCGTCGAGGACCGGGAGCGCATCGCCCGGGACCTCCACGATGCCATCATTCAAGATATCTTCGCGGTTGGGCTCGGTCTGCAAGCCGCCGCCAAGCGGGTTGTCGACCCGCAGGTCGGTGCCGATCTTCGGGAGGCCGCCACGCGGCTCGACGAAGCGATTACCTCGCTCCGCCGGTTCATCTTCGACCTGCGGCCGCCGGTGTGGGCGCAGCGGAGAGTTCGAGACGAGATGTCAGACCTGGCCGAATCGCTCGCAGAGCCACACGATGTGAACGTTGAGGTCCTGTTTCGTGGAGAAGTCGACGATCTCCCCGATCGACTGATTGATGAGGTTCTCCCCATTGTGCGGGAGTCACTCAGCAACGCTCTCAGGCACGCCGAGGCGTCGCACATCAGTGTGATGGTTAACCGCCGATCCGAACACCTCATCGTTCGTACGATCGACGATGGCGCAGGGTTCGCGGTGGACGACGCCTCCGGCGGCATGGGTCTCGCCAACCTGCGGAAGCGCGCCTCCGGGCTCGGCGGCTACGCGGAGATCACATCCGCTCCCGGAGAAGGCACCACCGTCGAGGTTTCGCTGCCGTTGTAGCGAGCCCACAGCCCACCGCCCACCGCTGGTTCGGCCATTGGCCTCTAGGTATTCGGCGCCTGCCGTAGTTGCCTTATAGGTGAAGATGAGCATTCACTCCACTCTCCAGCAGCGTCCGCCCTGGCACGCGATGGCACCGGCGCTCGTGAGCGGTGAGTTGAGCGCCGATCTGGAAGGCGGCCTGTCGGGTGAGGAGGCGCACCGGCGGCTCGAACGATATGGGCCAAACGTGCTCGAGGCGGGTGCCAGGACGCATTGGTACGTCGTCCTCGGCCGGCAGTTCGTCGATGTGCTCATCCTCATCCTCGGCGTCGCAGCCATCGTCTCGGTGGTGCTGGGCGAAATGGCCGACGCCATCACGATCGTCGTCATCCTCGTCTTGAACGGCGTGCTCGGATTTGTTCAAGAGTGGCGAGCGGAACAAGCCATTGAGGCACTGCAGAAACTGCTCGCCCTCGAAGCCCGGGTCGTGCGCGACGGCCGGGAGCAAGAAGTCGATGCAACCGAATTGGTACCCGGCGACCTCATTGCGGTGGAGATCGGAGACCGGATCCCGGCCGACACCCGAGTCGTCCATGCCGTCGATCTCAAGGTCGACGAGTCACCCTTGACCGGGGAGTCGGAGTCGGTGTCGAAGTCCGCCGAGGCAGTCGGAGCCCGGTCCCCCCTCGCCGAGCAGCATTCGATGATCTGGATGGGTACCACAGTCACGAACGGCCGGGCCCGCGGCCTTGTTGTGGGCACCGGCATGACCACCGAATTCGGTCGGATCGCCGAGCTCACCCAATCGGTCGGGGCCGAGGCGACGCCGCTTCAGAAGAAACTGGCAAGGCTCGGGACCTGGCTCGGGCTCATCGCGGTCGGGATTTCCGTCGTCGTAGCCCTCAGCGGCTGGCTGCTCGGCCAGGACCTGGAGGAGATGTTCTTCACCGGGGTGTCTCTGGCAGTCGCCGTCGTGCCAGAGGGTTTGCCGGCGGTCGTAACGATCACCCTGGCACTTGGAATCCGGCGCATGGTCGGTCGCAAGGCGCTGCTGCGGAGGCTGCAAGCTGCCGAAACCCTCGGTGCCGCCACCGTCATATGCACCGACAAGACCGGCACGTTGACGCAGAACGAGATGACGGTCAGGCGGGTGTGGGTCCCTTCGGGAGTTATCGAGGCAACCGGTGTCGGCTACGCCCCCGACAGCGGCTCCTTCACTACCGAAGAAGGTGCCCCGGAGCTCGAAGAGTTGACGGCATTGCTCGAGACCGCCCTGTGGTGCAACCATGCTCGAATCGAGCGAGACGAATCGGGTTGGCGCAGCGTCGGAGAGCCGACCGAGGCCGCCCTGATCACGGCCGCTCGCAAAGCGGGCGTGACCACCGACGTCGAGCCGGCCGGGGAGTTCTCCTTCAACTCCCGCCGCAAGCGCATGACGGTCCTCGAACCCGTCGATCACGAGTATGTCGCCCATACGAAGGGGGCCCCCGAGATCCTGTTGCCGCTCTGTTCCCAGCTCGGATGGGGTGACGCGGCCCGCCCGATCGACGACGCCGACAGAGCTGAGATCGCATCCATCGCGGAAGGATTCGCCGGGCAGGGTCTGCGGACTCTGGGGTTGGCACGGCGCCGCCTTCCGGCCGACACGGGTTTGGATGAAGAGGCGGTGGAGCAGGATCTAGCGTTGCTCGGGGTGGTGGCCATCCTCGACCCACCCCGTCCAGAGGTGGCGGCCGCGGTGGCCGAGGCCGAAGCCGCCGGGATTCAGGTGGTGATGATCACCGGCGACGCTCCGGCAACTGCCCTGGCCATCGCCGGCAAAGTGGGGCTGGCAGCCGGGCGGGCGGTGGGAGGGCTCGAGCTCAACGAGATGTCGGACGCGGCGCTGCGAGACGCCCTCGCCGGAGGAGCCGTCTTTGCACGGACCACACCCGAGCACAAGCTTCGGATCGTTCAGCTTTTGCAGGAGGACGGCAACGTCGTCGCCATGACCGGGGACGGAGTCAACGACGCCCCCGCCCTGAAGCAGGCGGACGTCGGGATCTCGATGGGGCTGCGCGGGACGGACGTGGCCAAGGGCGCCAGCGACATGATCCTGACCGACGACAACTTCGCTTCCATCATCGGCGCAGTCGGCGAGGGCCGTCGGCAATACGACAACATCCAGAAGTTCATCAGGTACTTGCTGTCGTCCAACACCGGCGAGGTCATCGCCATCTTCGTCAATATCCTGCTGAACGCCCCGCTCATTCTCCTGCCGGTGCAGATCCTCTGGATGAATCTCGTGACCGACGGATTGACGGCGCTGGCATTGGGAGTTGAGCCGGCCGAGCAGGGGATCATGGATCGCCCGCCGCGGGCTCCGGGGGCGCCCATCCTTTCGCGCCGCGGACTCAAGCAGATTGTCGGGTTCGGCGCCTACATCGGAGGCGCCACCCTGTTTCTCTTCAACTTCTACCGGCTCGGGCTCGATCGCGGCATCGAGGTCGCTCAAACCATGGCGTTCACTGGAATGGTGTTCCTCGAGCACATGAACGTGTTCAATTTTCGGGCCCTGCACGCTCCGATGCGGGTGGTCGGGTTCTTCTCGAACCCGTGGCTGCTCGGTGCCTGGTCGGTGACGATCGGGCTGCAGGTGGCGGTCGTCTACGTGCCATTCCTCCAGAACGCTTTTGGGACCGTGGCACTCGGAATCGAAGATTGGCTGTGGATTCTGGCCGTCTCGATTCCCGTATTCCTGATCGGTGAGATCTTCAAGTCGATCCAATGGAGGGCGGTGGGTCGGTGATCGTCGGCCGCGGATCGTCTGGGGTCTGGGATCCGGGGTCTGTGTCTAGAGACGCCCGGGGCGGGTGCGCGGGGTAAATCCGGCGCCCGATGAGCGCCCGCTCATCTCATCGAAGGGGATTTTGACAACGACTTCCCTAGGGGCGAGCGGGGTCGGACGGGCGAACGCGATCGCCGAGCCGAACACGTTGCGGTACTTCACGAGGAGCAGCCCGATCGCGTCGGCCTCCTCGCCGGGCTCATCGACGATTTCGGGCGTTCCCCACACGAGCACGCTTTCCCAATCGCCCTGTTCGTTTGAATAGCGGCTCACTTCGATGCAGCACCGGCCACCTGCCATGAGAGCGGACAACCGGCGGCCCGGCCCGGTCCGCAGATACAGCGAGTCGTTCATTTGCACGAAGGAGATCGGCGTGACATACGGCTCGCCGTCGGCGATCACGGCGAGATGGCCGACCGGCTCTTCAGCGAGAAGGCGATTGCACTGGGCCTTTGTGATCGGTTCCACCGACCCCGAGCCTAGATGACTCGAGCGAGGCCCCGAGGCAAACGATCAGTCAACGGTCAACGGCCAACGGTCAACGGTCAGCTTTAAGGGGAGATCGTCCTCCGACCACCTGACTGTCAACTGTGAACTGTGAACTCTCAACTGTCTACTCTCTCCTCATGGAACCTGTTCGCCGACTATCCGATCCCGGCCTTCGCAAACCGGTGGCCCTGGTGGCCTTCGAAGGGTGGAATGATGCGAGCGACGCAGCTTCCGGGACGGTCTCCTACATCATCGGTCAGTTCGATGCGGAGCCGTTCCTGATCATCGACCCCGAGGAATTCATCGATTTCCACGAGACCCGCCCCATCGTCTCGGTTCAGGACGGTGTTACCGAAGAGCTGGCATGGCCGGCCACCCGGATGTACGGAGTCCACATCGAAGAGGGTGAACACGACCTGCTTCTCGTGCTCGGCGATGAGCCCCAGCTGCGGTGGCAATCCTATGGGAGGCTCCTGATCGATGAGTTCCGCCGCATCGGAGTGGAACAGGTCGTGCTGCTTGGAGCGTTCCTCGGGCAGGTGCCTCACACCGCCCCGGTGCCCATCATCGGCACCGCCGGTTCTACCGACGAATTGATTGCGCTCGGCCTGACGGGAGCGAACTACCAGGGGCCGACCGGCATCGTCGGTGTCCTGTCCCACCTGTTTCGCGAGGAAGGGCTGTCGACCCTCAGCTTGTGGGCGGCCACCTCTCACTATCTCGGCACCAACCCGAACCCGAAAGCGATGCTTGCCTTGCTGGAACGGGCGGCGGCGATCCTCGAGGTCCCGGTTGATGCCACGGAGCTCGCCGAAGTGGCCGGCGAATTCGAATCACGGGTGGACGCGGCGATGGGTGCCTCCGAGGAGTTCTCCAGTTATGTGCAGCGTCTGGAATCCCTTGCGGGGGTGACCGGCCCCGACTTCGACGCCTCGGCGGCCGCCGACCTGATCTCAGAGGTCGAGGAATTCCTCAAAGACAACTGACGGACTACTTCCCGAAACGCCTCAGGCGAACGCTGTTAGAGACCACGCTGACACTCGAGAAGGCCATGGCAAGGGCGGCGACACTCGGATCGAGCTGGCCAAGCGCCGCCAGTGGGATCGCCGCCGCGTTGTAGAAGAAGGCCCAGAAGAGGTTCTGGCTGATGGTGCGGTGGGTGCGCCGGGCGAGCCGGACCGCCGTCACCACCAGCTTCGGGTCGCCCGAAAGGAGAACCACGTCGCCGGCTTCGATGGCGATATCGGTGCCGGACCCGACCGCCAGGCCGAGATCGGCCTGAGTGAGGGCAGGTGCGTCGTTTACCCCGTCGCCTACGAAGGCGACTATCTCGCCCTGCTGCTGGAGCGCCTCGACCGCGGCCGCCTTCTCGGCGGGCCGCACCTGATCGAGCACCCGGCGGATGCCGACTTCCCGGGCGACGGCGTTTGCGGTGACAGGGTTGTCGCCCGTCACCATGACGAGATCGATGTCCATTGCAGACAGCTCCCGGATGGCGGCGGCCACCGCAGGTCGGGGCGCATCAACGACGGCTACCAGGCCGCGGACTTCTCCATTCCAGGCCGCCAGGAACACGGTGCGCCCCCGTCCCTCCAAATCACCGACTCGCTGATGGACTTCTGCAGATACGTCGGTGCCGAGGGATGTGATGAGCGTTGTGCTGCCGACCGCGACGGCCGTGCTGTCGACGGTGCCGCGGATGCCACCACCGGCGAGCTCCTCTACCTCCGTTGGTGGGTGAAGGGCGAGGCCTTGCTCCTCGGCCGCCAGCGTGAGGGCGCGAGCCACCGGATGTCCACTGGCCGACTCGAGGGAGGCAACGAGGGTGAGGAAGCGGTCGGGGTCGACAGTCGTCTCCATGGTGTCGACGGTCATGCGACCGGTGGTAATGGTGCCGGTCTTGTCGAACGCAATGGTGTCGACGGTACGGGTGCGCTCGAAGACCTCGGCCGTCTTGAACAGGATGCCGAGCTCGGCGCCGCGCCCGGACCCCACCATGATGGCGGTGGGAGTGGCCAAACCGAGGGCGCATGGACACGCAATGATGAGGACCGCCACCGCGTTGCGGAGAGCGGTCTCGACCTCGCCGCTGACGGCCAGCCATACGATTCCGGTGGCCAATGAGGCCACGATGACGATGGGCACGAAGATCGAGGAGACCCGATCGGCCAATCGCTGGGCCGGGGCCTTGCTGGCCTGGGCGGACTCAACCATGCGGGCGATTTGGGAGAGCGCGGTGTCGGTACCAACGGCAGTCGCCTCGACAATGACCCGGCCCTGATGATTGATAGTGGCCCCGAAGACCAGATCATCGGGCCCCTTGTCGACCGGCAGCGACTCACCCGTCAGGAGGCTTTCGTCGAAGGAGGATCGTCCGGCGTTGATTCGTCCGTCGGTCGGAACCTTCTCGCCGGGATTGATGACCATGAGATCGCCCGGACGAACGGTTTCTGCCGGGACGAGTGTTTCGACGCCGTTGCGGAGGATGCGCGCTTCCTTGGCGCCGAGCTCGAGCAACCGGCTGATCGCCTGTGAGGCGCTTCCCTTGGCCCTGGCCTCGAAGAACCGGCCGAGGAGGATGAAGGTGATGATGAGGGCGGCGGTCTCGAAGAACACCTTCTCCTCGGCGAACACTGCCCACACCGAATAGCCGTAGGCCGCCAGAGTCCCCATCGACACCAGGGTGTCCATGCTCGTGTCCAGAGCCCGCAGCCGGAGCAGGGCGTTGCGGTGGAACTGCCAGCCGAACACGAACACGACGGGTGTCGCCAGCACCCACATGGCGACCTTGGCTCCATTCGAGCCGTCCCCGAGCAGCATGACGAGGATGAGGGGGATTGTGAATACGGCCGCCCAGGCGAGGTTGCGGCGTTGGAACACGAACTCACGCTCGTAGCGATGGGTGGGAGCCTCCCGATCGTCGTCGGGCAGACGCTCGGTGAGGTGATAACCGAGCTTGTCGATGGCGGCGGTTAGTTCGCCGACGTTGGCCGACGGGTCCAGTTTCACAACCGCCTCGGCCCCGGTGTAATTGACGACGGCCGACTCGACCCCCGCCTGTTTGCCAAGAACCCGTTCGATGCGGACCGCGCACGACGCGCACGTCATGCCATCGACCTCGAACGAGACGGCGACCGGCGCGACATCGGGCACCGGCGAGACCGGCGGAGTCTCGATCATCTGGCTACTTCGTAGCCCTGCTCCTCGATGGCCGAGACGATGTCGTCGAGGCCGACCGCGCCGGGCTCGTAGGAGATCGTGACCGTCTTGCCGGGGATGTCCACCGTCGACTCGGCGACACCGGCGAGCCCGCTGGTGGCGCCCTCAATCGACATCTTGCAGTGGTCGCAGGAGATGTCGGGAACCGAAAGAGTTTGAATTTCCATGGCGGTGAGCATATCCCCGCCGGACCGCTTCTTATTCCCGTTTCGTAGACTCGCCAGTATGGACATTCGGCCAAGCATCCTCCACGCCATCGGTGAGACCCCTCTCGTCCGTTTGTCGCGGCTGCATCCCCCCGGCAATCTCATTGCGAAGATCGAGTACGTCAACCCGGGCGGTTCGATCAAGGACCGCATCGGGTTGCTGATGATCGAGGCAGCCGAACGAGACGGTCTGCTGGCGCCGGGCGGGACGATCGTCGAGCCGACCAGCGGCAACACCGGAGTCGGTCTCGCAATGGTGGCGGCGATCAGGGGCTACCGACTCGTGTGCGTGATGCCCGACAAGATGTCACGCGAGAAGATCGACGGCTTGCGGGCCTACGGGGCCGAAGTGCATGTGACACCGACCGACGTCGAGCCGGAGGATCCCCGCTCGTACTACTCGGTGGCGGCGCGATTGGTTGGCGAGATACCGGGGGCCTTCAGCCCCAATCAATACGCCAACCAGGCAAACCCCGAGGCTCACTACCGCACCACCGGGCCCGAGATCTGGAAACAGACCGACGGCGAGATAAGCGCAGTTGTGGTGGGGGTGGGGACCGGAGGGACGATCACCGGTGTTGCGCGATTCCTCAAGGAGCAGAACCCGGCGATTGAGGTGATCGGCGTCGACCCGGTCGGATCGATCTACACAGCCGAATCTGAAGATGCGGTCCACGGCTACCTGACCGAGGGCGTCGGTGAGGACTTCTGGCCAGACACTTTTGACCCGGGGCTCGTCGATCGGTTCATTCGCGTCTCGGACCGGGAGGCCTACAACATGGCCCGCCACCTCGCCGTAACCGAAGGAGTGCTGGTCGGCTCGTCCGGTGGCCTGGCCGCGGTCGGGGCCGTCCGGGCCGCCACCGAGGCGCCGGACGATCTTGTCGTTGTGATCCTTCCGGATTCAGGACGGAGCTACGTATCGAAGGTCTTCAATGACGAGTGGATGGCCGAGCACGGACTTCTGGAGGAAAAGTGAAGAGATTCGAGACCATCGCCATTCATGCCGGTCAAGACCCCGACCCGACCACCGGTGCGATAGTTACTCCCATCTACGCCACCTCAACGTATGCCCAGGAGGCACCCGGCACCTTCACCTATGAGTATTCCCGCACCGACAATCCCACCCGCACCGCTCTCCAAACCGCCCTCGCCGAATTAGAGGGGGCCGGTGTGAGTGGTGGGGCAGTGGCCACCGCCTCAGGCATGGCGGCCACCGCCCTCATGGGGTATCTACTCAAGCCGGGCGACCACATCGTGATCCCCAACGACGCCTACGGGGGCACGTATCGATTCGTCGCCCGGGTTCTCGGCGAGCAGGGCGTCGACTGGACCGTCGTCGATCAGACCGATCTCGCCGCCGTCGCCGCCGCGCTCCGTCCCGAGACCCGGCTGGTGTGGGCGGAAACCCCCACCAATCCGCTGCTGCGGGTAGTGGATATCGAGGCGCTGAGCGCCATCGCCCATGGCGGCAATGCTCGCCTGCTGGTCGATAACACGTTCGCGACCTCGTATCTGCAGCAGCCACTCGGCCTCGGCGCCGACGTGTCGCTCTACTCAACGACCAAATACATCGGAGGCCACAGCGATGTTGTGGGCGGTGCACTCGTCACCGCCGACGGCGAGTTGCTCGAGCAGCTCCGTTTCTATCAGAACGCGGCCGGTCCGGTCCCCGGCCCATTTGATGCCTACCTCACTCTGCGGGGCTTGAAGACCCTGGCGGTGCGGATGGACCGGCATTGTGCGAATGCGGCCCAGATCGCCCGATTCCTCGTCGGCCACCCTGCCGTGGGTGACGTGTTCTACCCGGGGCTCGAATCCCATCCCCAGCATGAGCTGGCCGCCCGTCAGATGGGCGGCTTCGGCGGCATGATCTCGTTCCGGACGAAGGCCGGCCCCGACGTGGCCGAGAAAGTTGTTGCCAAGACCGAGCTCTTCTTCCTCGCCGAAAGCCTCGGTGGGGTCGAGTCCCTCGTCGAGGTGCCGGCGCTCATGACCCACATGTCGGTGGTCGGAACCGAGCTGGAAGTGCCGGCCGACCTTGTCCGACTGTCGGTGGGCATCGAGCACGTCGATGATCTCATCGCCGATCTCGATCAGGCGCTAATGAGTTAGCGATGCTCGGGTGGAGTATCCCACCCGGCCGGTGAGCCCATCGAGCTATGACCGCTGCTGAGCCTATTGGAATCTCGTAGTCTGTCGCCATGAACGCCTTCTTCGATCGTGGTGGCCCATGGGTGGCGGCCCAGTTCGGCCTCCTCGCCGCCATCATCGGCGTGGGCCGTCTTGATGTGTTCACCTTCTCGTTCGCGAGTCAGACCGCGGTCGGGTGGGCCCTGATCGGGTTGGCGCTCGTCGTCGGTATCTGGGCTTCGCTGTCCCTCGGCGGCAACCTGACGCCCTATCCGAAGCCGGTACAGGGCGGAACCATGATCGAACATGGCCCCTACCGGCTGGTTCGACATCCGATCTACACCGCGGTTGTGGTCGGCATGATCGGCATCTCGATCCGGAGCGGCGACTGGATCAGCCTGGCCCTTTCGATCGGCCTGGTCCCGTTCTTTCTTGCCAAGAGCTCGTTCGAGGAGCGTCATCTGCTCGAGCACTACCCGGGCTACTCGGCCTACCAGGATCGGGTGCCCAAGCGCCTTGTCCCGGCTGTTTGGTAGGCCGGTTAGTGAGCGGCGATCCTGTCGACCTCTATGACGTAGGTGACACGGACGTCTCCCGGCACCCGATAGGGATACTCGTCGACGCCGAGGTATTTGGCGGCCAGCGAGTCGATGTGGGCGTCGGCACCCTCTAAGCGCTTCTCAACAACCCGCCCCCGGATCGAAAACGCCCGGTAGGGGTCGTCGGCCGGAAAGATCGAAATCGCTACCCGCCGGTCACGGTCCATGTTGCGCGGCTTGACCCGCCCCTCGGCGGTGTTGAATCGAATCCGATCGCCCTCCCGATCCACCCACATGGTGGAGGCTTGTGGAGATCCATCCGGCATGACGGTTGCCAGCGTTGCGAAGTTCGGACCGTCGAGCAGTGTCCTCAGCGTATCTGGCAGTTCCATGAGGCCCTTCTGGTTGCTGGTCGGCCCGCACACTAGGCGACCAGGGCGAGCTCCTACCGGGTTGCCCGCCCCCGGCACCGGGCCGGCGAGTCGACGTCAGAGACAGAGGTTCCCTCGCCGTAGACGGTGCTCGCCGAGAGCGACTCCACGGCGCAGTAGAACCGCTCTGGTGATCCAGTCGTGATTAGCAGGCCTTCGGACACCGTCCCCGAGTAGGAAAGGGTGCCGAATTCGACGTCGGTCTCGGGTACGAGAGTCAGTAGAGCGTCGCTCCCGGCCAGAACCGACGCGGCGAAAGCGAAGTCCAACCGCTCGACGAAGGCGCCGCGGGCCGCCAGCAAACCCTGCTCCAGGAGAGCCAGGGCGGCCGCATCCATCCGCTCGCCGGCCAGCGGGCCGAGCAAGTCACAGGGATCGACCGCGAGCAGCCAGGTCGCCTCCCGGGATTCGAAGGGCCAGGGTGAATCGGCCAGCGGCGGCGATGAGAAGGAGGCGATCGCCGAGTCGCCGGTCACGGTGATGCCGAGCAGTTCGTAGCCGGCGGAATCGGTCAGCGCCAGGCCGTCCGGCCAGAGCTCACCGAAACGGGTGGCGGTACATGCCGACTCGGAGAGGAATAGCTCGTGGGCGGCTTCTACGGATCCAACGGCGAGAGCGTTGAAGAGGGCGCGAACGACACCTGTGACGGCGGCTTCATCGGGTCCGGTCGGTGAGAAGGAGTCTCCCCACCCTCCAACCACCACGCCGTCTGTGCAGGTGGCGAGGGCCTGTTGGAAGCTGTCACCGAGACCATGATCGATCGTGCCGTCACGGACATCGATGCAGAACCAGGTACCGCTGGCGCTTTTGCGGTGGAGTGTGAGGCGCCGATCATGGGCGTCGTAGGCGACACCGTCCCGGCCGGCGGCCTCTTGAAGTGGGACGACGGTGATTCGTTCGGCGAGGGCCTCCACCGAGCTGAGTCCGTCGTCGAACGTCCCGCTCTCGGAGAACCACTGCTGGGCGGCCGCCAGTACGGATCGGAGCTCGTCTTGTGCCAGCCGGTCGGCGCTCCGGGGGTCAACTGGAGCCGTCGTGGTGCTGGCGATCAGGTGGGGGAGCGCCGCGGTGACCGGTGGCAGGGGTGACCGCGCCAGGGCGGAGCTGCCGGCCTCCGGGGCGGCGGCGGAGCTGCAGGCGGCCACGGCCATAGCGGCGGCGCCGATCATCGCAATGATTCGGTAGCGGTCCATGGGCCTTGGCATCGACCCGGCCCGGGGGTGGCTTCAGCGGTTTTCAGGCCATCCCGGAGGGAGATCCGATCCGACCAGTTCCCGGAGCTCTTCTTGCAGACCGGGCGAGCCCGCTACATAGAGGTGATCGAGGACTCCACTCGGGCGCCCCAGGTGATCGGTCACGACACCGCCCGATTCCAGCACGAGGACCATGGCAGCCCCGATATCCCACGGCCCGAGCCCGAATTCCCAGTACCCATCGAGCCGGCCGCAGGCCACCCATGCCAGGTCGAGGGCCGCCGAACCGAAGCGGCGGATGCCCCGGGCCTGCTCAACCACCCGCCCGATGATGGCGGCATAGTTGGCGCCCTGGTCGCGTCGGTCGTAGGGGAACCCGGTGGCGATGACTCCCTCGTTGAGGGGCCGGCCCGATACGGTCACTTCGACACCGTTTAGCCGGGTCCCGTTTCCGACGGAAGCTACGAACTCCTCATCGCGGATCGGATCGACGACCACGCCGACCAGCGGGACACCGTCCTCGTAGAGGGCCACAGCCACCGAAACCTGTGGGATCCCGTGCAGGAAATTGACGGTCCCGTCGAGAGGGTCGACGATCCAGAGCCGGCCGGTGAGGTCCCGTGACCCACCGCGCTCTTCGGCCAATACGGCATCGTCGGGTCGTTCGGTCGCAAGCAATTCGAGGATCGCCGCCTCAGATCGATGGTCGATTTCAGTGACCGGATCGACGACGCCCTTGAACGCGACGGTCTGGATCTTCCCAAAGGCCCCTCGCACGATCGCCGCCCCCTCCCGGGCCGCAGCAAGAGCAAGAGCGAGATCATCCATAGGTGAACCCTATCGGAACAGCCACCGCGGGCCGCCAGCCCACCGCCCACCGTCAACCGCCCACCGGCGCTTGCTTTCCGGACGCCGATGACCGGTGACCGGTGACCGGTGACCGTTACCCTCTGCTCATGCTGATCGAGCTTGCACCGCTGCTATCTGCCTTCCTCATGTGGGCGGCCTTTCAGCCGCTCGGGTGGGGTGTGCTGGCCGTGGTGGCTCTCACCCCGCTGTTGGCCGGTTTGCGGAGGGTTGCCACTCGCCGCGGGGCGGCAGCTATCGGGTTCACATACGGAGTGGCCTTCTACTCGCTTCTCCTGTTCTGGGTCAAGGAAACCGGGTACCTCTCGCTGGTCGCCCTCGTCCTACTCCTGGCGGGTTTCTCAACGGTGTATGCGGTGCTGGTCTTCTGGGCGAAGCGATGGGGACGTACCGCCTGGTGGCTCACCGCCATCGGCGGTTGGGCGCTCATTGAGTTGATCAGGGTTCACGTGCCGTTCGGAGGGTTCTCGTGGGGGCTCCTCGGGTACCCGGCAGGCGAGTACCAATGGACCCGTGGTGCAACCCAGCTGATCGGGACGACCGGCTGGTCGGTGGTCTTCATTGCGATCGCCGCCGGACTGGCGCTGCTGGTCACCGACCGCCGCCGGCCCGCTCGCTGGTTCTCGTTGGCACTGGCGGTTGGCGTCTCGCTGGTGGCGTTCGGCGCCGTGGCACCACCTACCGCAGATGGCGAGTCGCTCCGGGTCGCCATTGTCCAGGGCAATAGCCCGTGTCCGGATGTCCACTGTGTCAACGAGAACGAGTTGATATTCGACTCGCATCTGAGCCTCACCCAGACGCTCCTTCGCGGCCAGGTCGATCTGGTCGTGTGGCCCGAGAGTGCGGCCGGAAGCTCGGTCGAGCTCTCGACACATCCCGGGAGGCTGACTCAGGTTGCAGCCCAGAGCCGTCGCCTCAATGCGTGGTTCCTCATCGGATCACAGCGCACGCTCGACGACGAAACGTTCACCAACCTCAACGTGCTGGTCAACCCCGATGGCCAGATCGTCGGGGAGTACTGGAAACGACATCCGGTGCCGTTCGGTGAATATGTGCCCCTCCGGCCGCTTTTCGACTGGATCCCGGCCCTCGACCAGGTCCCTCGCGATCTCGAGCGAGGAACCGAGAACACCGTGTTCGAACTGCCGTGGGGCACCCTCGGGTCCGTGATCTCGTTCGAGGGCGCATTTGCACGTTCGACCAGGCCGTTTACACAAGCCGGCGCGGATTTGCTGGTGGTTGCAACCAACACAGCGAGCTTCGGTGACACCCCGGTCTCAGACCAGTTCATCGGCATGACACGGATGCGGGCAGCCGAGCTCGGCACCAGCGTCGTGCATGCCGCCATCACAGGTCGGTCTGCGTTCATTGACGCCGACGGGACCATCTTGTCTCAAACCGAAGCGTTCCAGCCCGAGGTTCTACTCGGAACGGTCAGCTTTCGGGACGCCGGGCCTACGCCGTATGCCCGTTTTGGGGACTGGCTCCAGTATCTGGCCATCGCCGCATTCAGCGCCGTGGCCGGAGTGGCCGGAATACGAGGGCAACGGCAGCGGGCCCAGGCCCAGCTCGAGCGAGAAGACTAGGCCCGGGCCTCCCACGCAGCCAGGGCGTCGTCGATCAGTTCGATCCCGCGATCGAGGTCCTCGGGCGAGATCACGAGCGGCGGGATGAACCGGATGATGTTGTGATCCGGCCCACATGGGTGGAAGATCAATCCGGTTTCGCGCAGGTGGCCCCACACGAAGTCGAGGGCTGCGGCGTCGGGTTGGCCGTCTCCGTCGACTAGCTCCACTCCGATCATGAGGCCGAGGCCGCGGACATCTCCGACGGTCGGATGATTAGCCTGGACGGCCCGCAATCCCGCGAATGCCTGCTCCGATAGGGCTGGAACAGTGGGCAGCACCTCGTTGATGACGTTGACCACTTCGACGGCAGCCGCACAGGCGACGGCGTTTCCTCCAAAAGTCGTGCCATGGACGCCGGGGGGCCACTTACCAAAGAGATCCTTCGACGAGCCGACGGCCGAGAGCGGAAGCCCGTTGGCGATCGCCTTGCCGATCGTGATGATGTCGGGAGCTATGTCGTAGTGGTCGATACCCCACCACTTGCCCGTTCGGCCGAAGCCGGTCTGCACCTCGTCGGCCACAATGAGAATGCCGTGGCGGTCGGCCAGGTCGCGCAATGCCCTCAGGAACCGGGCCGGCGCCGGGTAGTAGCCCCCCTCGCCCTGGACGGGCTCGATGAGGAAGCAGGCGATGTCCTCCGGGGCGACGACGTGGCGGAGCATCTCCCCAAGCTCATGAAGAGCACGATCGGTCGCTTCCTCCTCAGTCAATCCTTCCCGGAACGGATGCGGGAACGGCGTGACGAACACCGACGGGAGAAGCGGGTGATAGCCGGTCCGGTATTTCACCGACGAGGTCGTGTAAGAGACCGACCCCATCGTTCGTCCGTGGAAACCACCGCGGAATACGACGACGCCCTGGCGCCCGGTGGTGTGACGGGCGAGCTTCACCCCTGCCTCCACCGCCTCGGCTCCCGAGTTCATGAAGAAGAACATGTCGATTGGTTCGGGGGCCACGGATACGAGCTGCTCGGCCGCCCTCACGTACGAGTCGTACCGGAACGTGCCTCCGCCGTGCCACACCCGGTCGAGCTGTGCGTGGGCGGCGGCCAGGACGCGAGGGTGGTTGTGTCCGCAGTTGGTTACCGAGATGCCGGTCCCGAAGTCGAGATAGCGTTTGCCGGCGGCATCGGTGAGCCAGGCCCCGCGGGCCTCGACCATTTCGATACCGTTATCGAAACTGATCACGGGCGCAACCACATTCGTGAACCGGTCTATGAAGTCACTCATCAGCACCCTCATCCTGTATCGCCCGCTCCCACTCCTCCTGGCCCATCTCCTCGGATTCCTCCACCAGCATGACCGGAATTCCGTCGCGCACCGGATAGCGCAATCGAGTCGCCGGGTCGGTCGAAACGAGCCAGTCACCCACCTCGCGCAGTGGCGCGTGGCTGACCGGGCACACCATGATGCTCAGAAGCTGCCTGTCGATAGCCATGACGCTGAGGCTAACTGAAAAGTGGTCACCGGTCACCGGTCACCGGTCACCGGACCAGAAACTGCCTGTAAGCCAGGGTTCTGTTGCGCGCCGTGGCCGCTCTGCCGGATGCCGGATGCCGGTGACAGGTGACGGGTGACAGGTGACCTGTTCCTACAGCTCCACCTGGTCCAGCCGCGCAAACACCGCCTCGGCGTTTCTCAGGAACGCCGAGGCGTCGAAGATGTGATCGAGGGTGGTGGCGGATAGCTGGACTTCGGGGTCCTGGCCGAGGAGGTCTCGCAGAGAGGTGCCGTCCTCCCAGGCTTGCATGGCGTTTCGCTGCACGATTCGGTAGGCCTCGTCCCGACCGAGGCCAGATTCGACGAGCGAGAGCAACACTCGCTGGCTGAACACGAGGCCGCCGGTCGAATCGAGGTTCTGGGCCATTCGGTCGGCGTTGACGACGAGGCGGTCGATGACATCGGTCATGCGAGCCAGGGCGAAGTCAGCCACGGTCGATGCGTCCGGAAGGACGACCCGCTCGGCCGAGGAGTGACTGATGTCTCGCTCATGCCAGAGGGCGACATTTTCGAGCCCGACCTGGGCATAACCGCGCAGCAATCGGGCAAGCCCGGTTACGTTCTCGGAGCGAACCGGGTTGCGTTTGTGCGGCATTGCCGACGAGCCTTTCTGGCCGTCGGCGAACGCTTCCATGACCTCGCCGATCTCGGAGCGCTGCAGGTTCCTGATCTCGGTGGCAAATCGCTCGAGTGATGCTCCCAGCAGGGCGAGGGTGCTGAGGTATTGAGCGTGGCGATCCCGGCTCGTTACCTGGGTGGAGGCAGGCTCGATTTCGAGGCCGAGCCCGCGACAGACATGGTCCTCGACCGACGGTGGGACATGGGCGTAGGTGCCGACTGCTCCCGAAATCTTTCCGACGGCCACCGCCCGGCGCGCTTGTAGGAGCCGCTCATGAGTTCTTTCGAGCTCAAAAGCCCAGGTGGCGAGCTTCAGCCCAAAGCTGGTTGGCTCGGCCCAGATTCCGTGGGTACGGCCCACCATCACCGTCGACCGGTGCTCGAAGGCGCGACGCTTCACGACTTCGAAGAGCGCCCGGGTCCTGGTGAGCAGTTGATCGCACGAGGCGGTCAGGATTGCTGCCTGGGCGGTGTCGATCATGTCTGAGGACGTGAGCCCGTAGTGAACCCACTCACCGCCTTCGGGAATCGACCCGGCCAGCAGGTCGACGAAAGCCGCCACGTCGTGGTGGGTTATCGCCTCGCGCTCGGCCATGGCGACCGGATCGACCGCCGGTGCCTCCCGAATCGCTCCGGCGACCTGGGCGGGTACGACGCCGAGCTTGGCCCAGGCTTCGGCCGCCAGCGCCTGGACCTCCTGGAACATCTGTAGACGGCGGGCTTCGGACCAGATGGCCGCCATCTCCGGAAGGGTGTAGCGCTCGATCATCGGGTCAATGTTGCGTCGCGCTGCGGGCCGACTGAAACCATGGAAACCGGTACGCCTGCCAGTTCCTCGACGCGGGTGATGTAGTCGATGGCGGCAGGCGGGAGGTCGTCGAAGGACCTGGCGGAGGAGATGTCGATGCCCCAGCCGGGCAGCTCCTCGTAGACCGGCTCGCAGTGATAGAGCACCCGCTGCTGGCGTGGCAGTTCCTCATATCGCTCACCGTCGGCTTGGTAGGAAACGCAGATCTTGAGGGTGTCGAATTCGGAGAGAACGTCGATCTTGGTGAGGGCGATGTCGGTGAGGCCATTTATCCGCGTCGCATATCGGAGCGCAACCGCGTCGAGCCATCCGCAGCGACGGCGACGGCCGGTAACCGTTCCGTACTCCCCGCCGACCTCGACCATCGTCTCACCGATCTCGTCATCGAGCTCGGTCGGGAACGGGCCGCTCCCGACCCGGGAGATGTAGGCCTTGGTCACTCCAACCACCCGGTCGATGGCGGTCGGCCCCACACCGCTGCCGATGGTGGCTCCACCGGCGGTCGGGTTCGACGAGGTAACGAACGGATAGGTCCCATGGTCGATGTCGAGCAAGGTTCCCTGGGCGCCCTCGAAGAGAACTTCCTTGCCGGCGGCCAGTGCATCGGCCAGCAGCAGCGAGGTGTCGGCGACATGAGTTTCCAGTTGCCGCCCGTACTCGAGATACTCGGTGGCGATGGTCTCGGCGTCCATCGGGAGCTGGTTGTACAGCTTGACCAGCGTCTTGTTCTTTTCCTTGAGGGCAGCGTCGAGCTTGTCTCGAAAGATCTTTGGATCGAACAGATCCTGCACCCGGATCCCTTGACGGGAGAACTTGTCCGTGTAGGCGGGCCCGATTCCACGTTTGGTCGTGCCGATTTGTCCTGAACCGAGGAACCGTTCCTGGAGCGCGTCGATCTTGCGGTGGTAAGGCATGATGAGATGGGCATTGGCGGAAAGCCGAACGAGCGACACGTCGACGCCGCGGGCGGTAAGGGCCGCCATTTCTTCCAACATGACTTTGGGGTCAACAACGGTGCCGTTGCCGATGACGGGCGTCACTCCCGGATTGAGGACTCCACTCGGGATCAGCGTCAAGGCGAATCGCTCGTCTCCGATGACGATCGTGTGACCGGCGTTATTGCCGCCCTGATAGCGCACGACGAAGTCGGCCTTGTCGGCGAAGACGTCCGTGACCTTTCCTTTACCCTCGTCGCCCCATTGGGTTCCGACGATCACTGTGGCAGGCATTTTGCCCTCCTTCCCGGAGGCATCGTACTGGAGCTTCGATTACCGCCGTGATGATGACTATCGTGGCCAGGATTTCCTAGACGTTCGAGGACCACAATCGTGGAAGAAGCCACCCGCCGCGCCACACACCGCCCGGCCGCGACCGTAACCGTGCTCGCCGGAACTCCGCAGTCGGGCATCTTGACCGAAGTCATCCATTTTGGGACGACGGCGGCCAACGAATTCCTGGATCTGACCGACGACGTGAGGGAACACGTGGCACGGTCCGGCGTGCGGCACGGCCAGGTCACGGTCATGACCCCGCACACGACGACCGCGGTGGCCGTGAATGAGTCCGAGACCGGTTTCTTGAACGACTTCCGGCGCCTCATCAGCGAGATGGTTCCTGTCGAGGGCTACTACGAGCATGACGATCACGAGGTTCGCACCGAGAATCTCCAGGAAGACGAGTTCATCAACGGCCACGCCCACGTCCGCCAGTTGCTCGTCGGCGCCACCACCGTCACTATCCCCGTTGTCGAGGGCGAGCTCGTAATCGGACGCTGGCAGCGAGTCCTCTTCGTAGAGCTCGACCAACCCCGCGCCAGGCGCACGATCCTCCACACGCAGTAAGAAGGTCGCCGGTCGCCGGTCACCTGTCGCCGGCTCCAATCTTGCGGCCGTCCGCGCTCGCTTTCCGGGTTCCGTCGATTGCGTTCTCATTTCTCGGCGGGAACGCGGATGCCGGATGCTTCTCTGACCGTCAACTGTCAACTCTGACCGGTCGGCGGCCGCGTTATGGGCCCCAGATGCCCCCACACTCCGCGCGCCACAATCCCACACACAGTGTTTCCGGTTGCCCCCTTCGTCGAAATCCGATTAGGTTGTCGCCAACGGGTGGGGGCTGCTGTCCCCGTCAGAACCAGTTCATCGAACTGTGGGAGGAAAATTTTCATGATTAAACGATTAGGCGTACTTCTCGTCGTTCTCGCGCTTGTGGCGGCAGCGTGTGGAGACGACAGTGGTGACACAGACACCACGACCGCAACAACAACCGGCGGTACCGACACGACTACGGCTACCACAACTGGTGGCGGTGGTGGTGACGGCGACGGTGGACAAGATGGTGGAACGCTGGCGGCCGTGAAGGCCCGTGGCGTGCTCAACTGTGGTGTGAGCACGGGCGCGGTGGCGTTCACCGAGATTCAGCCGGACGGCTCCGCAACCGGCATCGACGCCGATTACTGCAAGGCTCTCGCCGCAGCAGTGCTCGGTGACTCGACTGCCGTTGTGTTCTTCCCGACCACTGCCGCTGAGCGCTTTGACGTGCTCAAGGCCGGTCAGGTAGACGTGCTGTTCCGGAATACCACCTGGACTGCCAGCCGTGACACCGATGTAGGTCTCGACTTCGGTCCGACCACGTACTTCGACGGTCAGGGCCTCATGGGCCCGTCGAGCCGCTTCACGGCGAGTTCGGGACCCTCGGACGTTGACGGGGCGATCCTGTGCACGAACGCCGGTACCACTACCGAGAAGAACGTCCGTGAGTGGGCGTCACTCGGTGGCGCATCGATCAGCCTGGAGACGGTTGAAAACTTCTCCGAGGCCATGGACAACTTCATCGCCGGTCGCTGCGACCTGGTGACGACGGATGCTTCCGGTCTCGTCGGTGAGAAGGTCTCTCGTGAGCTGAGTGGTGAGATCGAAAAGGACGAGTGGGTCGTGTTCCCGCCGGCACCGATCTCCAAGGAGCCCCTCGGCCCCGCATACCGCCAGAACGATTCTGAGTGGGCCGACGTGGTCGACTGGACCGTTTACTCGACCTTCATTGCCTTCGAGAAGGGCATGAACTCGACGAACGTCGACGATATGCGTGCCGCGGCCGGCACCGACGAGGGTGATCCCGAGATCGCCCGCATGTTCGGTGACTCCAGCCCGGAGATCATGGCTGCCCTCGGCCTGGATGGTGATGCCTTCTATCAGGTCATCAAGCAGGTCGGTAGCTTCGACGAGATCTTCGATCGCAACCTGAACCCGGTTGGTCTGTTCCGTCAGGACGGACTCAACGATCTGTGGACCTCAGGTGGTCTGATCTACGCACCCCCATTCCGGTAAATCGACCGGAGTAACGAACTGAGAGAGGGGCGTCCGTGCGGCGCCCCTCTCTTTCGTCTAGAGTTTCATATCAAATCCCGATCCGGATCCGGGTCGAGAGGACGAGCAGGGAGGTAGCTGCCCTTGGCAGTAACGGTCCGTAAGCAGGAGCGGCCGCCGATTTGGCGGAATACGACGGTCCTCAAGTGGGTCGCGCAACTCGCATTCCTGTTCGGCTTCATCGGGATCGTCGCTGTCGTCGTCCCGCAAGTCGCGGACAACCTGGCCGGTCGCGACATCACCTTCGGGTGGGATTGGATGACCAGCCGCTTGTCGTTCCTCATCCGAGAGGGCATCGACCTCGACCCACCAACCGGTGCCCGCACCATGCTGGTCGGGATGGTCAACACCCTCCGGGTCACCATCTCGGGCGTCATCGCGGCCACCTTCATCGGCACCGTCATCGGAATCGCCCGGCTCTCGAATAACTGGATCGTCACCAAGTTGGCCACGTTCTACATCGAGAGCATCCGTAATATCCCGCTGCTGCTCCAGATGTTCTTCTGGTCGGCGGTGGCCGGAACCTTCGCCATTCTCGATCCGTTCGATGCCGACACCCTCGAGGCGGGCAAGTACTGGGTAGCCGCCACCCGCAAGGGCATCGCTTTCAGCTGGATTTCCCCGTGGGGTGGGTTCTACCAGTGGATGATCTGGGTGCTCATCGGGGTGGTCCTCTCCTATTTCCTCCATCGACGCCTCTTCAAGATCAAAGAGGAAACCGGCCGCGAGACCTTTCCCAACCTGTCGGCCTTCGGGCTGACCACCCTGTTCGCAGTCATCGGATGGTTCGCCCATCCCGTCTTCAGCTTCGTCGGCACCGTCGTGGAAGCGATCGGCAACCTGGTCGGAGCGATTCCCACCCTCGGCCTCCAGCTTGGTCTCGCAGCCGTCTCCATCTTCCTCGGGTTCCTCTGGATCAAGCGGTTCCTCGATGACCGCCGCACTCCCGCCGGACTCGCCAAGCTGACCGACGACGATTGGTTCCGGATGATCGCCGCCGGCGTCGCCGCGGTCTTCTTCGCCGGGTTCTTCTTGATAGTGAGCGGCTTTTCCGCCAAGACCCTCGATGTCGGGGAGGACTTCTTCAACCGGTGGCTGGCCCCCAAGTTCGACTCAACCTCCAATGTGATCGATCTTCCCATCGATGAGATCCAGGCGCAGGTCGCGGCCGGTCTCAGCCTCGAAGACATAGCCCACGAGCAGGAGCTCATCGTCAATGCCGAACTGCTCGGTCTCTCCGACGCCGACATCGACGCCGCCGTTGCCTCCAATCGCTCGGCACTCCAGATCTACCGGGACCTGCCCGACGACCAGAAGGACCAGCGACTCACCTACATCCCGCCCCACAAGCTGGTCGAAGGCCTCAGCAAGGCGCGCGCAAACGATCTGAACACACTCATCGAGAACGGCGACATCACGACCGCCGAACTGGGAGCTGAGCTGGAGAAGCTCAAGGACCGGGCCGACCTTCCGCTGCGGTGGTCCAAGGCAGAGGTCCAGATCAGAGGCAACAACTTCCTCGATCTCTCGCCTACGAGCGGTGTCAACATCACGCCGGGCTTCTTCGCCGTCTGGATCGCGGTGACCCTCTACACGGCTGCGTTCATCGCCGAGATCGTCCGGGCCGGCATCCTGGCCGTTTCCAAAGGCCAATCCGAAGCTGCCGGTGCCCTTGGCCTGAGCAGGGCTCAAGGGCTGCGTTTCATCATCCTGCCTCAGGCATTCCGGATTATCTTCCCGCCGCTTGGTAACCAGTACCTCAACCTGTTCAAGAACACGTCGCTTGGCATTGCCGTCGCCTACTCGGAGATCGTGAGCGTCGGCTTCACGACCTCTAACCAGACCGGCCAAACCCTGCCCGTCATCCTGTTCTGGATGGGCTTCTACCTCTCCGGCAGTCTGATCCTGTCCAGCGTCGTGAACTTCTATAACCGTCGACTAGAGCTGGTGGAACGATGAGCGGCCGCATAGAACTCCCCGAAGTCCCGGAACTCGAACTGGCGCCTGAGAGGCCGCCCCAGGGCCCGATGGTCTGGATGCAGGAGAACCTGTTCTCTTCTCGCGGCTCCACCATTCTCACCCTGGCCGGGTTGGTCCTCGCCTGGGTGGCTGTCAAGGGGTTGGCCGGCTTCATCTTCGATTTCACCGCCCGCCGCTGGGACATGGTGACGCTCAACATGCGCCTGCTCATGATCCAGGCCTATCCGGCCGGCGACAACCTCGAGATCGCCGACGAGGCCGGTATGCCAATCGACCAGATCCATCGCGTATGGATCAGCCTCGCCATCGTCGTAGTCCTTGCCATCTTCAGTCTTGTGTTCTGGCGGGTGGGGAGCCGGATTTCCCGGCGCAGCATCGCCCGGGTGTTCATGGGCATCGGCAGCTTTGTATTGTTCATGTTCCTCGGCGTGCCCATCATCGACTACACCTTCCCGTTCCTGTTGATTGTCGGCGGAGCCGTGGTCCTATACATCGGTTTCAACGCCATCCGGATGGCGATCGGCACCAGCCGCCTGCTGGGCGACCTGGCGCTCGGCCTCCTCATCAGCCTGCCAATCGGCGTCGCGCTCATCTTGCTCGGGATCGGTGGGATCGACTTCGGCGGCTGGGAGTGGCAGTTCTCCGGGAAGGTGCACTTCTGGACGATCCTGGCCGGGGCGCTCCTCGTTCTGGTGGCGTGGGCCCTCCAGCGTGACGAGGCGTCCAAGGAGCCGAGCATGCCGATGATGGGAATCCTCGGTTTCCTGGCCGTTGTCGTCGCCGGGCTCCTCTGGATCATCAAGGTTCCGGTGCCTGCCGAACTCGTCGTTGGTGCTCCGAAGGCCTGGGCCGGCATAGCCTCGTCGACCAAAGTGCCGTGGACGATGATCCTGCTCGGGTCGATCCCGCTCTACTTCCTGGCGGTGCAGCTACGCCGCCTCGTGCCCGAGAAGACGGGCCGCCGGGCGTTGTCGGGTCTCTGGCTGCTGTCGTTCCCGTTCCTGGCCATGGTGGTTCTGCGTGATCCAGGATTCGGTGAGGAATTCGCCCCCGGATTCAGTCTCGGTCAGTACCTCGCGCTGGCCATTGGGTTCTTGATACTCGGCGGAGCGGTGATTGCACTTGCGTCCCATCCGTCCATCGGTGAGTGGGCGGCTGCCATCTCCGGAATTCTCGGGGTGGCCATCATCTACACCTGGGGCTTCACGTCCATGCTGTTTTTCATCCGATTCCTGCTGGTCATACTGCTCGTGTTCGTGCTCGGGGCCAAGACATTCGGATCCGGCCCGGCCCGCAATCGGTACTTGATGGTGTGGGGCGTCACGATGGTGCTGTTCACGTACTTCTATATCATCGCCAAAGGCGGAACCACCGTCGACGTCCCGTTGGCTTCTCCGTTTGGCGGGTTCCTCCTGACCCTCGTCGTGTTCCTGGGCGTGACCCTCGTCTCGTTCCCGCTCGGAGTGATCCTTGCCCTCGGCCGGACTTCCACGATGCCGATCTTCCGCCTCATGTCGGTGACCTACATCGAGGTGGTGCGGGCGGTGCCGCTCATCACCTGGCTGATCATGTCGATCATCTTCCTGCCGTTCGCTCTGCCGCTCGACGCCGAACTCGACCGGATCGTCGGCGTGATCCTGTTCTACTCCGGTTTTTCGGCCGCCTATCTGGCCGAGAACGTGCGGGGTGGTCTGCAGGCAATCCGGGAAGGGCAGAAAGAGGCCTCAAAAGCGCTCGGCATGACGACCGTACAGACGATGATCTTCATCACCATGCCCCAGGCCTTGCGCACCGTCATTCCTGCTCTGGTCGGCGGCGCCATCGCCACGTTCAAGGACACCTCGCTGGTCACGATCATCTCCTTGTTCGACTTCCTCCACATTTCACGGTTCGTCATTCCCAACTCAACTCTGGGCCGAGCCTCGGTCCGCACGACGCTGCTGTTCGCGGCTGCGTTCTACTGGATATTCACGTTCGCTATGTCACGCGCCAGCCTCCGCCTGGAGAAAAAGCTCGGCGTGGGCGAGCGCTAAGGAGGTCCCCGATTGACTACTGAAAAGACACTCAGCGACAACGACATGATCGTCTGTGATGGCGTCAAGAAGTGGTTTGGTGACTTCCAAGCACTCAAAGGCGTCACGACCACGATTAAGGAGCGGGAAGTGGTCGTCGTTATCGGACCGTCCGGGTCCGGCAAGTCGACGTTCATCCGCTGCATCAACCGGCTCGAGGTGCATCAGGAAGGCCGGATTGTGGTCGATGGCACCGAGCTCACCAGCGACCTCCGCAACATCGAGAAGATCCGGTCCGAAGTCGGCATGGTCTTCCAGCAATTCAATCTGTTCCCCCACCTGACGGTGCTGCAGAACATCACGCTCGCTCCGATGTGGGTTCGTAAGAAGCCGCGCGAAGAAGCCGAGGCCAGCGGTATGGCGTTGCTCGAACGGGTCGGAATTCCCGAGCAGGCCCACAAGTTCCCCGGCCAGCTGTCTGGTGGCCAGCAGCAGCGTGTCGCCATCGCCCGCTCATTGGCGATGGAGCCGCGCATCATGCTCTTCGACGAGCCAACCTCGGCGCTCGACCCCGAGATGATCAAGGAAGTCCTCGACGTCATGAAGGAACTTGCCCTGTCGGGTATGACCATGATCGTCGTCACCCACGAGATGGGGTTTGCCCGGGAAGTGGCCGACCGTGTGCTGTTCTTCGATTACGGAGACATCGTCGAGGAAGGCACCCCCGAGCACTTCTTCACCAACCCCAGCCACGACCGCACGAAGCTGTTCCTGAGTCAGATCTTGTGAGCGGAGCTCACAAGATCTGAGGTCAACGGTCGACGGTCAACTGTCATCGGCCAGAATCCAGTCGTCTCTTCGCGGCCCCCGGAGCGATCAGCGCACCAACCCATCCTCCCTGCCGGATATGTGCGGGTGTTCGTGGAGATTCTGTCGATTGATGTCATCAAATCGTCGCCTGGAATGCTCTATTAGGTAGGGACCGCAGCGAATGGCGCAGCGGTCACTGGGACACTGGTTGGGCCCAATCTGTTCTCACTACCGGAGTGGTGGAGGAGATTGGTATGGGACGTTATCGAGTTTTTCATGGTCAACTCAGCTGTCCAGCACGGGGCATCCTCAATGTCGAGGTCTGCTATTCCTGCCCGCGTTTGACCCGCATCCGGCAAAGCCACGGTGCCTCGGTCATTTGCTGTGAGGCCCCGACGATCGGCGTAGCGCGATTCGGGCATTCTTTGGTCGGCCGGCCGGGTGGTTGGTAAGGGGCATGCCCGAAGACGATTGATCGACCGACTGGAGCCTATTGGCCCTGTCTGATTCGGATTGTCGGTGTCATAAAGATGGGGCCTGATTGGCTTTGTTGGTCGGAAGCACTGGAAGGCCGACCGTTGGATTCCCACGAGGAGCGGCGCGAATCATTCACTCGGTTCTTTGCGAAAGCAGAACCTCGTCTTCGCTTCGGCCTCATCGCTCGATACGGCGGGGAAAGCGGCAGCGAGGCCGCTGCCGATGCCATGACATTCGCCTGGGAGCACTGGGACCGGATCAGGGTGATGGATAATCCGGTCGGATACTTGTATCGGGTAGGCCGAACCTCTTTTCGGCGGAATCAACGCCGTCGGGTCGGCGCCGATCCGCAGCCGGTGACGGAGCCTTGGACAGAGCCCGCTCTTCCCCAGGCACTTCGAGACCTTTCCAATCGGCAGCGAAGTTCCGTGGTGTTACGGCACAGCTTCGGCTGGACGTATGCCGAGATTGCCGAGCTGTTGGGTGTGTCGGTGCCGACGGTTCAGAAACATGTTTCTCGGGGGTTAGACAAACTCCGTGCCGAGTTAAAGGCAGGCAGTCATGCGTGAGGTTCTGGAACTTCTCGAGCAATACAGGGATGACGTGGAGGTCGAGTTTCCACCTCAGAACATCGAGGACATCTTCAGGTTGCCGGGCAGCAGCGCGGTCCGGCCCTCACCAGTGCCTGCACGACGCCGCTGGGTGGCTGCACTTGTGGCCGCGGCCGTTGTCGTTGCCCTGGTGGGCGGAGTCGCACTGCTGGGCCAGTTGATCGCCGACGAAGCCACACCGGTGATTACCCAACCCACTCCGACCACCACTGTTCCCGTAACGACTACCACGCTCGCCGACACGGGGGCACTATCGCCGATGGCGTGGACCCGGCTCCCAGGCCAGGCCTTGTTGGGGGCCGGGGACGACTCCCATGAATACCGAATTGAGGCAGTCGTTGCAGGTGGCCCCGGCCTGATCGCGGTCGGTCTGGTCGCGCCGGTGAGCGGACAGTCGTGGGGAGAGGGCGCAGTATGGGTCTCGGAAGATGGAAGGGCTTGGGACCGTGTCCCAGATGAGAACGGGGTATTCGGAGGTGGGTACGCCATCTTCGACATCGCCCGGACCCGGGACGGATTCGTCGCAGTCGGCGCTGCCCATGACGGAGGCCAAACGAGCGGGGCAGTCTGGCTGTCATCGGACGGTCTGTCATGGAGTCGGGTGGAGTCACCGAGCTTTTCGGGAACGATCATGCACGCCGTTACGGCCGGCGATCCGGGCCTGGTTGCAGTTGGCATCGGGAGTCTCTGGTTTTCTGTAGATGGGATCGAGTGGACCCTGGTTGAGACATCGAGCAAGGAGACGCTGTGGGATGTCGCATACGCCGACTGGGGTTTTGTTGCTGCTGGCGTGTGGGCCAGCGGGGCAATCCTGGGTGAGGACGGCTTTCTCACCCAGACGATTCGGCCACACGCTTGGACTTCTCCCGACGGAAGCAACTGGGAGCGAATCGACCTCCCCGAAACCGCCGGGGAGTGGATTGTTGCATCGGCGGACGCGGTCGGGGTCGTGGGAGATACCGTCGTGGTGGCGGGCAATTATGCAGAGACCCCGAGCAGCATTGATGCCGTTCCCAGTTTCTGGTCCTCGATGAACGGGGTCGAATGGGAGCACACGCTCTTCGAGGACGTGGTGACGCCCGGCATGGGTCGCCCCCGGGCATGGATCGCGGAGCTGGTTGCGACCGACAGTGGGCTGGTGGCCGTCGGAGGGTGGTCCCATACCCCTGACGTGGGAAGCCACCCAGCGTCAGTGTCACCGGACTCGATCATCTCACGGGGCCGGGCGGGCGTCTGGGTCTCTATCGGAGGGACATGGATCGAGATCGCTTCGGACGACTTCACCATCAGCGAGATCTGGCCGTGGAGGATGACCGGCGCAGTCGAGTTCGGTGGCGATCTCATTGCGGTCGGCTCGTATGAAGGCCAGGGAGCCGTGTGGGTTGGTGAATGGACTGAATGACTGGAGAGGAGTAGCCATGAAGAAACTGCTTGTAACCCTGCTGGCTCTTGCAGTCCTCGTAGGGTTCGCTGTCCCGGCCGGTGCCGGTCGACCTCCCAAGGAAGGCAAGGCGCGACTTGTTGTCACGAAGGAGGCCGAGCCGGGTTACGCCGTCCACGCCGAGGGAGACGTCATTCGGTACACGGTCGGAGTTGAGTTGAAGGGAGGCGATGAAGCCGCCCCGGTGTCGGTGAAGGACGCGCTGGTGTCTCTTGCCTATGTCTCCGGCGACGATGATGGTGACGCAGCGCTCGACTCCGGCGAGCAGTGGGTCTTCTCGGGATCGCTCACGATTGGGGCCGATCAGCTGGCGCTGGCCGAGATCACTAATACGGTGGAAGTGACTGCTGGGGATCTGACCGGCTCGGCAGCCGCCACCGTAGAGGTGAGGCCGTACGGCGAGTGCGAGTTCATCGACGGCAAGCTGATACCGACCGACTTCCCACTGTGCATCTGGGCTCCTTCCCAGACCGGTCGGTGGGAGCTCACCGGTGTTGCCGCCGACACAGGGAAGCGCTTCGGTTACGTCCAGCTGAGCGTCCGTGATTACGCCCCCGGAGACTGGTGCGGGGGCAGTACCGACCGCCTGCGGCCGGGCGAGGAGCTCACCCTCGCGGTAGCGTTGCCAATGGACGGAGCTTGCCCTGGTGACGACTGGGCCGACGCCAACCCCGCTACGTTCTACCTGGTGACCATTGGCCTCGCCTCGGTCGAGGCGGCGAAGTTACGGCCGTAGCCGGGGCCAACCGCACTCGGCTCACAGGGCGGCTTCCAAGGCCTTTCGAGAGGCCCAGCTAGGGCGCTCGCTCACCGGCCACGAGGCTCTCGGCAACCATCCGCGCTTCCTCCGCCGTTGCCGGGGGGTACAACACAATCGTGTACTCATCACAGCGATCGTCGCCCTCGAACCAGGCGACGGCCCAGACTCCATCGGGGAGTTGACCGAGGGCGGCATCCACACCTCTGACGGTGATCACGTCCGGCGTCTCGAGCCAGCGGACCGGGGGGAGGGCGCCGCGGACGATGGCGAGGACCGGTACCCCGTCGTCCTGGCTCCACACGCTCGTCGAGGTGCCGGAGATGATGGTGTACTGGTCGTAGGGGATGTCTTTGGTGGCGGGCGTCGCGGTGGCCACCCGGTCGGGAAGGACCGTTGGCACGAACGGTGCCGGATCGCATGCCTCAACCGGCGGAGGCGGCGGCTCCGTCGTCGTGGTCGGGGCGTCGGGAACAGCGGCGCTTGTCGGGGTGAGCAGCGTGTCGGCGGTGCCGGTAGACGAGCAGGCCGCCAGTATCAGCGCCCCGGCGATGAGCCGCTTCACGCCGTCGAGCGCACCCGGCGCTGCATCACCACGTAGGCAATGGTCCCGCCCATCGCGACAACGAGGGCAATCCAGCCGTTTCGACTGATGCCGGCCAGGCGGTAGTCGGTATCGGTTCGGAGCAGCTCCATGAGGAAGCGCACGATCCCGTACAGGACGAGATAGACGGTGAAGAGACTGCCCGGAGCGGGCTTGAACCGCTTTTCAATCCAGATGATCAACCCGACCACGATGAGATTGAGGAGAGATTCATAGAGAAAGGTGGGGTGGAATGTGTCCGAATCGAAGTACTTCTGGATGCGATTGTCCTCGGCGATCTCGAGCGCCCACGGAAGATCCGTCGGACGTCCATACAGCTCCTGGTTGAAGTAGTTACCCCATCGACCGATCGCCTGCGCCAGCGGGATGGCGGGTGCCACCGAGTCCGCCACATCACCGATGTTGGCGCCTTCGCGCCGCATGACCCAGATCATGGCGACGCCGCCGGCCAGGAGGCCGCCGAAGAAGGCGAGCCCTCCATCCCAGATCCGGACGGCGTCGAAGATGCTCTCCCGGGCCGCCGGATGGGTTATGACGTATCCGACCCGGGCACCGAGAATGCCGGTGATGACGGCGATGATGCTGGCGCGCTCGATCGTCTTGGGATCTCCGCCCCGCTGTTCGAAACGGCGCGTCGCCAGCGCGATGGCGGCAATAACCCCGAGCGCGATGGCGACACCGTAGAAGTTGACCCGCAACGGGCCGATGTCAAAGCCGTTTACATCCGGCGAAGGAATTGAAGCGAGCCAATGCATGGGGGGACTCTAGAAGCCAATTCCGGCAAACCCATGGGACTGTCAGCTTTCTGGCGAACCGCCCACCGCCCACCGCCCACCGACAGAGGTCTTGCATGGCGTGGGGATGCCTGATACTCATCTCATGTGCGTGACTTTCGGCGGCTCAGGGTGTGGCAGCGAGCTCACCATCTCACTCTGGCTTGCTACCAGGTAACCCGCGCATTCCCGAAGGAGGAGCGCTTCGGGCTCGTCTCGCAGATCAGGCGGTGTGCGAGTTCGATCGGCGCCAATATCGCGGAAGGTTGCGGGCGGGACACGAGCAAGGAGTTCCGGAGGTTCGTTTCGATCGCCACGGGTTCTGTAACCGAACTGCGCAATCACCTTGTGCTGTGTCGAGACCTCGGGATTCTCGACGGGGGTGACTTCGCCGACTTGGATCGTGAGGCCGAGACGGTGAGGCGCATGTTGGCCGGTCTCCTCGCCAAACCCGGAGACCGCCGATAACGGTGGGCGGTGGGCGGTGGGCGGTGCTACGGCGCCTGTTCGCCCGGCTGACCCCCATCTTTCCCGAACAACTCGGCTACCGCGCCGACGCTGCCGAGGATGCGGGCCGACTCCAATGGGATGAAGACCTTGCTCGCTTTCCCGTCGGCGATCTTGGCGAGCGCCTCCAGGTACTTGATAGCTATGAGGTCGGGTGTCGGGTCGCCCTCGTGGATGGCCCGATACACCCGTTCGACGGCCCGGCCCTCGCCTTCGGCCACGATCTCCAACTCGTATGCCTGGGCGTCTGCCACCTTCTTGATGGCCTCGGCACGTCCGTCAGCTTCGAGGATGGCCGACTCGCGCACACCCTCGGCCTGGAGGATGCGGGACCGTTTGTCTCCCTCGGCCTCGGTGACGATGGCACGGCGGTCACGTTCGGCCTTCATCTGGCGGTGCATGGCGTCGGTGACGTCCGGTGGTGGCTCGATTCGCTGGATCTCGACCCGGATGACCTTGGTGCCCCACATGTCGGTGGCATCGTCGAGAACCTCGCGGAGAGCCGTGTTGATCATGTTCCGTGACGTGAGGGCCTCGTCGAGCTGCAGGTCGCCGACCAGGTTACGGAGGTTGGTCTGGGCCAGTTTGGTGGCGGCCTGGATGAAGTTGTTGATGTTGTACTTCAGCTTCACCGGGTCGGTGGCCTGGTAGTAGACGACGGCGTCGACGGTGACCACCACGTTGTCTTTGGTGATGACCTCCTGGGGTGGCACGTCCACCACCTGCTCGCGCATGTCGACCTTTATGAGACGCTCGACGAACGGGATGATCCAGCGCAGACCCGGATCGAGTGTTTCCCGGTATCGCCCGAGCCGCTCTACGAGACCCTTCTCATAGGGTCGGACGATCTTGAGGCCGGTGGCGGCAACGACGAACAGCCCGAACACGATGATGGCGAGTAGCGCAATTGCAGCTCCCACTGAACCTCCCTAGTTGGAGTCAGACTCGATCGCTTTGACGATCAGTCTCGACCCGGTTATCCCTGTGACGGCGACTTCGGTGTCGGCAGGTATCGACTCCCCCTCGGTGACGGCCCGCCACTCCTCGGTGTCGATGCGAACCATGCCGGTGCCGGCCCGCATGTCGATGTCTTCCAGCACGATCCCCCGTTTGCGGAGATATCGATTGGCGCCGACGGCATCCTTTTCGCCTTCGTCCTGTTTCCGGATGAGCGGCCGCAGGCTGAGCAGCGCCGCCACCGAGACGACGAGAAAGACCGCCCACTGCACCCCGGCGTTGACATCAAGCCAGGCGAGAATGGCGGCGGCCGCCGCGCCGATACCGAATGGCAGCAGGAAGAACCCGGGAGAGAAGATCTCCCCGACGACGAGAATCGCCGCCAGCACGGTCCAAAACCACCGCCAGGCCTCAGTGTCGATTTCCACGAAGACAAGCATACCGGCAGCACTGGTCGTGCCGGGGCAGGGTCGCAGTAGCGGAGTTGATGTTCTCTCGCCACGGCCTGGCCCGAAACCGGTAGAGGGCCGCTCCGATCAGCCCGGGGAACGCCATGATGAGGACCACCGCAGTTTCTTGAGGCCGGCCGCGTCCAAATGAGTATCCGCGCGGCCGGGATGAAGAGTCAGACGTCGAACGACATCTAGAAACCTCGCTTCACTTCCTCCAATGACGGCCGGGCAACGAGCAGGTAGATGAACGACCCGATGATGCCCACGAAGACGAGCACGAGGATCCATACCAGCTTGCTTTGCCCGGCTTGCTCCCAGTCGGCGTCTGGCCGTTGGATGGCATCGACCAGGCTCCAGACCCAGAAGGCGAACCCGGCGAGCCCGAATCCGACGATCAGCAAGACGAACAACCCAATAGCCATGAGACCTTTATAGCGTCCCGGGCGCCGATCTACGCGTCGGCTCGCTCCTGGATA
>CAXMQV010000094.1:0-3279 GCA_964195905.1 uncultured Gammaproteobacteria bacterium | reverse complement strand
CCCACCAGCATCCTCCCGGACAACCTTTTCGCAGCGTATGGCGATGCCGCGGAGCAGTGCCAAGCTCATCGACCTCTTGATTGGATGTATGTCGAACGGAATCGTCGGCGACATGACCGGCCGGACGTTGCGGTGACTGGTGCGAGTTGCTTTGGTAGGGTCGGTCGCATGCTTCTGGAACGGGATAGTGAACTCGAAGTCCTCGATGATCTACTGATCAACCTGGGATCCTCGGGCGGAAAGGTGGTGCTGATCCGCGGCGAGGCCGGAATCGGGAAGACCTCACTTGCTCGGGAGTTTCTAGCGACGCATGCTGATGATCTGCATGCCCATGTGGGCGGGTGTGACGATCTCCTCATACCCCAGCCGTTCGCACCGTTCTGGGACATGGCCCGAATTGAGCCTTCTCTGAAGGGGCCGCTCGATGATGCCGACCGCCCGCGTCTGTTCGAGGCGGTCAGGGATCTGCTGTCACGTTCGTTGCGTCCGACCGTCATCGTGATCGAGGACACTCACTGGGCGGATGACGCGACGCTCGACGCGATCAAGTATCTCGGTCGCCGCATCGCCACGGCCAACGGGCTATTGGTTCTCACCTATCGGACCGGAGAGCTCGATTATGACCATCCATTGCGCGGCGTGTTCGGTGATCTTCCGGGCCAAGATGTGGTGAGGATTCAGCTCAGTGGGCTTTCGCTGCCTGCAGTGTCGTCGATCGTCAGCAATGTGAACCTCGATCCAGAGGCAGTCCTGGCTGCCACGAAAGGCAACCCGCTCTTGGTCAAAGAGATGGTCTCATCGGATGGGGCCGTGATTCCGTCCTCGCTTCAAGACTCGGTGATGGCCCGGGTGCGGAAGCTCTCTCCCGGTGCGCAACAGATCTTGAAGACGCTTGCGGTGATACCGGAGCCGATTCCGACAATGGATGCTTTGGGACTCAGCGGGGCATCTGAGAGTCGGCTCGACGAGTGTGAGCGACGCGGGTTGCTGGATGTGGGGAGCGAAATGGTTGGATTCCGTCACGAATTGACCCGACGCGCGGTCGAGGCCGCCTTGACGGGCAGCGAGCGGCTCGCTCGGAACCGCGCCGTGCTCAAGGATCTCCCTGAAGAGACCCACCCGTGCCTCATTATTCATTGCTCCGTCGAGGCGAACGATGTCGACCGACTGATGGTCGTAGCGCCTCGGTCGGCACGATATGCCGCGGCTATGGGGAGCCATCACGAGGCCGCCGGTGACTTCCGGCAGCTGGCGCCGCACCTCGATCGTCTCGATCTGGAGGATCGGGGGACCTTGCTTGTCGAGTGGGCACGGGAAGAGTTCCTCGTGGACAACATGTCCGAGGCCATCAGGCTCAATGAGGCGGCGCTCTCCCACTACCGGGCGACCGGTGACCGGAGGGCCGAATCGAGAGTCCTTGCCCAGGCGGCCCACCTCTACGAGAACGCCGGACAGCGCGAGCAAGCCGAAGAACGCGCCCGCCAGGCCGTGGACGTTCTCGGCGACGATCCAGACGGCTCGGATCTGGCCCGGGCTCTTGAGGTCAACGCCTACCTGCAGTGGATGGCCAACAACGTCACCGACGCGCTCGAGTTGCTCGACCGTGCACTGGTGGCCGCGGGGCCGGACATCGAAGAGCGGATTCTCATCCGTTCCCTCAACCACCGGGGAATGGTCGCCAGTGTCATCAACTACCCGGACGGCCGAGCCAGTCTGGACGAGGCTCGAGACCGCTCGGCAGCCGCCGGCGAGTGGTACGAGGAATGTCGGGCGCTCTTCAACCATGCCTGGGCAGCCGCCGAGCATCGGGATCTTCCCACTGCGGAGGACTATGTGCAGCGGGCCATCGCCTCAGCGGTCCGACATGAGCTGCCGCACCTCGAGAGTTATGCGACCGCGATGTATGCAGGAATCCTCGAACTCAGAGGGAGATGGAGCGAGGCCGAAGACCTGGCAAGAGACCAGCTCGACGGCGCCGCGATCAGCCAGATGATTGCTCTTCCCATCGTCGGCACGATCGAATCGAGGACGGACCGACGTAACGCCGGGACCACATTGACGAAAGCGTGGGAGATGGCCTCAGTCGCCGACGAGTTTCAGCGCCTGGCACCCACCGCGATTGCTGTCGCAGAACACGCCTGGATCACAGGTCGTACCGACCTCCCGGTTGCCGCTATCACGAGCGTAATGGAGAGCGGACTCGAGAAGGGTTTCCGGTGGTCTCCCGGTTCCATCGCTCTGTGGCTGTGGCAACTCGGCGAGCTGTCCGAGGCACCGGCCGGGATTGCCGAGCCCTACCGGCTCCTCATCGAAGGCAAGCCTATGGCCGCTGCGGAGAGGTGGGCGGAGATTGGATGTCCCTACGAAAGAGGAATCGCTCTCGCTCACGGCGACCCGACCGCACAGTTGGAAGCGCTCGAAATCTTTGGCCGGCTCGGGGCTACCGCAGTGGCGGCGAAGCTCAGGAAGGCACTCAGAATCGAGGGAGTGTCCGTACCGCGTGGCAAGGGACAGAAGACCAGAGACCACGCAGCCGGCCTCACGGCCAAGCAGGCGGAGGTTCTCGAACTCCTCGACGAGGGTCTTTCGAATACCGAGATCGCTGACCGGCTCTTCGTGTCACCGCGAACGGTCGAACACCACGTCTCGGCGATACTCGCCAAACTGGATTCCTCCAACCGGGCCGAAGCTGTAGAAGCCGCCGTACGCCAAGGCCTCCTGGCGCCTCGGTAGCGCACCGATTTCTAGGTACCGCCTCTAGCGGGCTTTTGGGTGGCGGGCCGTGCCATAACTGGGTGGTGGTACCGATGACGCCGCACGGGCCGGTCGATAGCTTGAGCTCATACCGCAGCACGACCAAGGAGAGGTCCATGACGATGATGACACCCGAATATGTCCAAGCCCACATCAGTAACCTGACGTCGAGCGCCGCATCCGGTGAGATCGCTCGCCATCGCTTTGAGGCCGTGGCCCGGCTTCGTCGTGAGCGGCGCGCGAGGCTCAGCCGGCTTGCCTCGTCGGTCTACCGCTCGCTTCCGTTCGTGAACAGAGCCGTCGAGGCCGAGCTGGCACCCACCAAGGCGCCGCAGACGGCCTGATCGCGTGCGGCATCCACAGAAGGACGGATAGTGGAGCCGGTCACCACGTCGTCAGTCGATGACTCCACCCAGCGTCGCTCGGATACCTGTTGGGCCACCGAGCAGATGACGCTCTGGGCGACCATGCCACCGAATCCCCGCCTAGGCCGAGCCGTCGCCAACTCTCGTCGACCTCGTGGAT
>CAXMQV010000093.1:0-13887 GCA_964195905.1 uncultured Gammaproteobacteria bacterium | reverse complement strand
CGATACGTGAAGAAGCCACCGCCCCCCGAGAATCGGTTGGCTTTGTATTGGACGAGGAGATAGACGAGTCCGCCCAACGCGGATCCGCGCACCCAGGACGGAGCTGCCTTCCACGCTGCTCGCAGTCCTGGGATCAGAACCAGCAGGAACGGTGACCATATGAGGAACCCGCGGGTTGCGGAGAATGCTCCGAGGAAGATGTTCCTGGCATAGGCAATGATGTCGCCACTGAGCGCCTGCTCTGCGATGTTGGTGCCGTAGCCGGCCGAGATGGACAGGCTGCCGAAGACGTGGTTGTTGTAGGCGAGGAACGTTGCGAGTCCGATGAGCGCCCCTGCACCGATTCCGAGTATCGGCCGAAGCGAGCGCTCCTTCCAGGTGCAATAGAGCCCGGTAGCGGCTGCGATGACGGCGGTCGGAGGCCGCGTCAGCACAGCGGCGCCGAAGGCGAAACCCGGGGCAATCGTGTGTCGTTCGCTCAACACGAGCGCCAGCGCGATCCACATCATGCCGGGACCGTGTTGCCAGAGTTGGTCGGCTGCCACCGACCAGGCCGAGGTACCCAGGCCGGCCACATAGGCTGCGATGAGTGCCATGAGCGACCCGCCGCCGAGGCGACGGAACGTAACACCAAGCAACCCGATCGCGGTGGCCACCGTGAGGGAAGCGGTGATCGCGGCCGGCCCAATTGGCGGACGTAGTGCTTCGACGGGGGCCACATCCGGCCGAACTTTCGAGCTGAATCGTGCGATCTGTGCCTCTTGCGGCCATATCGCGTAGAGCGGTGCCGCCAGGACGGCGGTACCGGGAGGGTATTGGCTGGCGGCACTTTCGCCGGCCGGAACCACCAGGGCAACGAACCCGTAGTACTCGGTGCCGGTGAGCTGGACGTGGTCATCGAGCACGAATGTGCCATCTGTGCCCAGTTTCCAAGAGGACAACACGTTGGTGAACGCATCGATGTGGTAGGGCAGGGACCACGTGGCAGTCGCCAAATAGAGGACGAGGAGCGGGACGGCGATCAACAGGAAGAATCGACTATCGCCAATCTTGTCGAGCTGAGACAGCCAGCCTTGCATCCGGCCAGGACCCACTCCGGCGTTGGTGGCCGGATTCACATTGCTCTCATCGGCATGGAAGCCGCCGGTCATCGGAGCCGATCATTTCGTCCATTCTTCGCCAGATAGTGACAGTCGGTGGAGCCGAAACCAATGACCTGGCTGAGGTCATGGTGACCGCAGTTCGACGTTCTTGATCTGTGCGGGCAGAAAGGGCTTCCACGGACATCTCATCGGCCGGTAAGAGCTCCCGGTGTAGTCACGCAATGCAACGAATCGCAGGCCGAGTGGCCCTACCGTGAAGCCCGGTGGCTCCACAACCCTTTACTCCAAGATAACGGCGCACGATGTCTTCTTCGCTTCGCATTGCCCTCTCCGCCATGGCGGCTGCTGCGGTCATCGTCGCATTTCAGATGGTGGCGCTCGGTACCGACGCTTCCCTCTATCTCAGTTTCGGTGAGGACAGCCTCGACACGCTTGACTACGGCGAGGATCGGCTCGGAGAGGTCTACGTGAAGCCGAACCTCGGGCACGATGGACGTCTCTTCTTCATCGCAGCTCACGATCCGTTGATCCTGGACGCCGACGCTTACCACGAGCTGTTCGAACGCCCGGTCTACCGGTCTCAGCGGGTCTTGCTCCCGGTTCTCGCCGCACCGGCGTTGCTGCTCGGTGAGTGGCCGCTCGTGTGGTGGATGCTCATCATCAATCTGCTGTCCATCGGCGCCGGTACCTTCGTCACCGCCCGGATCGCAGAGCACCTCGGGTCGTCTCCCTGGCTGGGCCTGGCCTTTGCGGTCAATCCCGGCATCTGGGCCGAGCTGAACGCCGGGGGGTCGGGGGCGCTGGCATGGGCACTGGCGTCGGCGGCGATCCTGGCGTTGTTGCGGGGTCGGCTGCGGTGGTCGGTGGCCTTTCTCGCCGCGGCAGCGCTGAGCCGCGAAGCCATGCTGCTGGTCGCGATCGGGCTGGCAGCTGCGACCTGGCGGACCGATCGGCGCCGGGCCGCTTGGCTGGTGGCCCTCCCGATTGGTCTCGCAGTCTCCTGGGGTTTCTACGTGCGGATTCGGCTCGGCGAACCCTTGTGGACAACCGAGTCCCGCGAGCTGGCGGCTCCATTCGTTGGTCTGATCGACGCGGCCCGGGAGTGGATCGACCGCTCGGATCCGGTGCGGGCGGCGGTGGCCGGCCTCTACCTGGTGCTCGGGTTTCGAGTCCTCCAGTTGGCCCGCTCCACCCGCCACCTCGTTGGATGGGGCGTCGGTGGTTTCGCGCTGCTCGTCCCGTTCTTGAGTGGGGCCGTGTGGTTCGACATCTGGGACATCAGTCGCGCCCTGCTCCCGCTCGTCACAGGGTTGGTGCTGTTAACGGGTCTCGAACCGACTAAAGCAGATAGCCGTTCGTGAATCCGATATTGATGGCGATCGCCTGGATCCCGGCCGAGGCGGCGACCGAATACCAGAACAGCCGCCGGCCGATAGGGCTCGCCTCCCCGTACCACGCCTGCCAGGACAGAAACAGGAGCGGCGCCAGCACGATGAGGAATTCGAGGGCATAGCGGTAGTTGAACGCCAGTCCTCCCCAGAATCGGTTGAGGCGCAGGTGGATGAGGATGTAGACGAACCCTCCGACCGTACTGGACTTCGTCCACGCCGGAGCCGTCCGCCAGGCTGTTCGTAGCCCCGGAATCGTGAACAGCAAGAAGGGGGAGAATAGGAACACGCTGTACTTGGGGTGGAAGAGAAAGCCGAGGACGTCGCCCGCGTACCCGAACACACTCTGTTGTCCGGCCCGGTCCACGAACGCCTCGCCGTAGCTGGGTGGGGCAGGCGACCAGGTGTCGAGGACGGCATGGTTGTACAAGAGCAGGGTTCCGAGACCGATCAGTGATCCCAGCCCGATCAGCACGATCGGTCGCCAGGTTCGAGCTCTCCATCCGTGCCAGAGCCCGGTCACGGCCGGGATGATCGCAGTCACGGGACGGATGAGCAGTGCGGCCCCGTAGGCCAGCCCACCGCCCAAGAAGCGCTCGCTCGCGAGCCCGAGCATGGCCAACGCCAGGAATAGCTGGGCGGGGCCATGCGGCCACAACTCGTTGGCCGAGATCGACCAGGTTGATGTACCGATGGCGAACACGAGGGCACCGCCGATCGCCTCTACCGGGGACGCCAGGCGTCGCAGGACGAGGTGAAGCACACCGACCGCACCGGCGCTGGCCACTGCGGCTGTGGCGGTGGCGGGAAGCAGGCTCGGCACTGCGCCGGTGAAGGTTGAAGAACCGAACAACCAGTAGAGGGGAGTGCTGAGGAACGAAATGCCGGGAGGACGATTGGACACAATGGATCCGCCCACGTCAAAGATGAACGGGAGCTGCTCGAACTGGGCCAGGTCGAGATCTCCGAACTGCGCCATTCGCCAGGCAGGCACCGCGCTGGCCACAGAGTCGAAATTCGACTCGACATCGGCCTTCTGCATGGTGAGCAGATAGAGGGCCAGCAGCGGCAGGAACACGACCAGGAAGGTTTGGTAGGCGGGGGCCGTGCTGAGGCGGGCGTAGGCGCGAACAAGCATGGGGTTCATTCTTCGGCAGATGGTGACAGCGGGTGGAGGCGAAACCAATGACCTCGCCCGAACCGCGAAACCCGACCGGCAGCCTGATTTCGTGTCACAGGGGATCGCTACAATCGCAACTCCCGACCTCTTGAGGCACCGTGTCGCTGGATCGCATCGTTATCAGAGGGGCTCGCGAACACAACTTGAAGGACCTGTCCCTCGAGTTGCCGCGAGACCAACTCATCGTTTTCACCGGTCTTTCGGGGTCCGGGAAGTCGAGCCTTGCCTTCGACACTATCTACGCCGAGGGCCAGCGGCGCTACGTCGAGAGCCTCTCGGCCTACGCCCGCCAGTTCCTCGGCCAGATGGAGAAGCCCAACGTCGAGTTCATCGAGGGGCTCTCGCCTGCCATCTCCATCGACCAGAAGTCGGCCGGCCGCAATCCCCGTTCGACAGTGGGCACCGTCACCGAGATCCACGACTACCTGCGACTTCTCTTCGCCCGCATCGGCATCCCGCATTGCCCCGAGTGCGGCCGGGTCGTCTCACGCCAGACGCCCCAGCAGATCGTCGACCAGGTCCTCGAGCTGGAGGCGGGAACGAAGTTTCAGGTGCTGGCACCGGTCGTGCGGGGGCGCAAGGGCGAGTTCGAGGCCATGCTCAAGGAGCTGGCCCGGGAGGGCTTCAGCCGGGCCCGGGTGGACGGTGAGGTCCGGGACCTGACCGAGGACATCCGGCTCGACCGCTACTACCAACACACCATCGAGATAGTTGTGGATCGGCTCGTCGCCAAGGAGGGCATCGAGCGGCGGCTCACCGATTCGCTCGAGACGGCCCTCCGGCTCGCCGAGGGCATCGCCATGGTCGACGTCATCGACGGGCCAACCCTCACGTTCAGCCAGCACCTTGCCTGCGAATTCGACGGCCTCAGTTTCGAAGAGCTCCAGCCTCGCAATTTCTCCTTCAACAGCCCATACGGCGCCTGCACCGAGTGCTCGGGCATCGGCACCCGCTTCCAGGTCGACAAGGACCTCATCGTCCCCGACCCGGACCTCTCACTCGAGGACGGCGGCATCATCATCTGGTCGGGCCACCGCGACAAGTATCACCAGCGGGTGCTGACCGCAGTAGCCGAACGGTTCTCGATCCCCATGGACAAACCGTACGCCAGGCTCTCGAAGAAGCATCAGGCCATCCTCATGGAGGGGGCAGGCGACGAACCAATCGACGTCTCCTACGTGAACCGCTGGGGGCGCAAGCGCCGGTACATGACGACGTTCGAAGGTGCCTTCCCCTTCATCAATCGGCGCTACCAGGACACCGATTCGGACGCCGCCCGTGCCTACTACCAGCAATTCATGCGGGAGGTCCCGTGCAACGCCTGTGAGGGGGCCCGGCTCAATCCGTTCTCGCGGGCGGTAACGGTGGGCGAGATGTCGCTGCCGGATTTGAGCGCTCTCTCGCTTGGCCGGGCCGCCGACGTCATCGAGGCACTCGAGTTGAGCGAACGCGATGCGAAGATCGCCGATCTCGTTCTGCGGGAGGTGAGTGCCCGCCTCCGGTTCCTGTTGGACGTGGGCCTCGACTACCTCACCCTGTCGCGTACCGCCGCCACCCTCGCCGGCGGGGAGGCCCAGCGCATCCGGCTCGCCACCCAGATCGGTTCGGGCCTCGTCGGGGTGCTCTACATCCTCGATGAGCCTTCCATCGGGTTGCATCAGCGAGACAACCAGCGCCTCATCGAGACTCTGATCCGGCTGCGCGATCTCGGCAACACGGTCATCGTGGTCGAGCACGACGAGGACACTATCCGGGTGGCCGATCACATCGTCGACATCGGGCCGGGCGCCGGCGAGCACGGCGGGCGCATCGTGGCCGAAGGGCCCCTCAAGGCGATCCTGGCCGAGAAGACCTCCATCACCGGCGACTACCTGTCGGGCCGGCGCAGCATCCCCATCCCGGCCACCAGACGGGCCCTCGACGATCGGGCCCTCACCGTGGTTGACGCGACCCAGAACAACCTTCAGAACGTGACGGCCCGTTTCCCGCTCGGCCGGCTCGTTGCGGTCACCGGTGTATCAGGGAGTGGCAAGTCGTCGCTCGTTCAAGACGTGTTGACCAGGGGCCTCGCCGCCAACCTCAACCGGGCCCGCGAGCTGCCGGGCCGCCACAAGCGGATCGACGGGCTCGAAGAGGTCGACAAGATCATCAACATCGACCAGTCGCCGATCGGCCGGACCCCTCGCTCTAACCCGGCCACCTATACGGGCGTCTTCGACCGGATACGTGAGCTCTTCGCATCGACCCCCGATGCCAAGGTGCGCGGATACAAGCCGGGCCGGTTCAGCTTCAATGTCAAGGGCGGCCGCTGCGAGGCGTGCAAAGGTGACGGGACCATCAAGATCGAGATGCACTTCCTGCCCGATGTCTATGTCCCGTGTGAGGTGTGCAAGGGCAAGCGGTACAACCGGGACACCCTCCAGGTCCTCTGGAAGGGCCACTCAATCGCCGACGTTCTTCAGATGTCGGTCGACGAGGCCCTCGGGTTCTTCGAGAACCAGCCCCGCATCGCCCGGATCCTCCAGACCCTCTACGACGTCGGGCTCGGATACGTGCGGCTCGGCCAGCCGGCCACGACGTTGTCGGGCGGTGAGGCCCAGCGAGTCAAGCTGTCATCGGAGCTTGGCAAGCGTGCCACCGGCCGGACCGTGTATGTGCTCGACGAGCCAACCACCGGGCTGCATTTCGAAGACGTTCGCAAATTGCTGATCGTGCTCCAGCGGCTCGTCGATAGCGGCAACACGGTCATCGTCATCGAGCACAACCTCGACGTCATCAAGACGGTCGATTGGATCATCGACCTCGGGCCCGAAGGTGGAGACGAAGGCGGCCGCATCGTGGCCGAAGGCACACCCGAAACTGTGGCCGCCGTCCCGGAGAGCTACACCGGCAAATTCCTTCGAGACATGCTGCTCGCCAAGTAGACGGCACCCGCCACGGCCACCAGGCTCCAAAGCGGAGCCAGCACCCGCAAGGTGTTGTTGCCGAATTCCCACACAAATTCACTGCTGATGAGGGCAACGCCGACCCAGGCGAGCAAGAGTCGGCGCACCAGGTGGTCTTTCGTGAGGTAGGCAAGGACGGCTCCGGCCACCAGGAGTCCGGCCGCCACCAGCGCCATCGCCACCTCCCCGCCCGCCACGTCACCCCACAGCCCGACCGCGCCTGCCAATCCCGTCAGTGGTGCGCTCAGGTTGCCGGCCGTCGACGCTCCGAAGCGCCCGAACACATACACCGCCCACAGCCCGGCCGGCACAGCCGGAATGATGGTGAGCATCCAGACCCGGCCGCGGTCGGTCGACCACACCCAGGCGCCCAATGCCAGCGGGAACACGAAATAGGTCGTCTTCGTGAGCACGGCGAGCGCCAGCGCGACTCCGGCGGCTCGATCCCGCCTGGCGAGGGCCAGCACCACGCCGAGCATGGCAAGCCCGAGGGCGAGGGCATCGGGGAGGAGGAACCGCACGGCCAGCAGGAGCCCTACGTTGACGATGGCGAGGTGGGCGACGGTCGGGTTCCCGCCCAGCCTCTGATTGAGCACGAGCGCACAGGCACCGGCCAGCCCGAACCCGCCGACCGCCAACACCAGCATCGCGACAACGGTCACCTCGGGTGAGAAGGTTCCGAAGCCACCACTGAGCGCCGGGTAGAGGATGTGAAGATACCGATAGCTCGGGTTGTCCAACAGATCCGGGACCTCTCCTCGACCGAGCGGGTCGCGGGCGATTCCGTAGTACTGCTGGCCATCGTGACCGGCTCCGCTTGCCAGTTGAATGTCCCCCAGGTCGGCTACCACATAGTCGCGGATCGGGAAATCCTCCCCGACGGTGAGCAGTCCGCTCAGGCCGCCATTCGATGATGCGATGGCGAGGGCGACGATGAGGGCCGTCAGGGCCGAGAGGAAGAACCACAAACCTGGGGTGGGATCGACACGTGCTTGGCGCACTCTGGCTCTCCTGGTCTCTAGCGTTGGGCCTATGGCCGTGGATTGGGATGCTCACTGGTGGTTGTCGGAGGTCGCGACCGACCCTAACTACCGCGAGGAGGTGATCCCACTACTCATCGACATGCTGCGTCCCCGCCCTGAGGCGATCTATCTCGACCTCGGCTGCGGGGAGGGCCAGGTGATGCGAGCGGTGTCTGGCGAGGGTGCCGCGGTGGTCGGATGCGATCAGGACCCGGTGCTGCTGGCGCATGCGGCTCAGGACGGACCGGTGCTCCGCTGCCACCTGCCTGAGTTGGCCTGGTTGCGAGACGGTGCGGTCGACGGCGCCTACGCCGTGCTCGTCCTCGAGCACATCGAAGACTTCGAGCGGCTGCTCGTCGAGGCCTCCCGGGCGGTGGCGAGCGGGGGAACGCTCGTCCTCGTCGCCAATCACCCGGCCTTTACGGCTCCCGGGGCCGGACCACTCATCGACCCTGGTGACGGTGAGGTCACGTGGCGGTGGGGGAGATATCTCTCGGAGGGGACGAGTGTCGAACCGGCCGGCTCGTTCAACCTCATGATGTATCACCGGCCTCTCGGCGTGCTCCTCAGCGCGGCAGCCGCCGCCGGCTGGTCGCTCGAGCGACTCGAGGAGCGGGGCCCGGGCGACGCCGCTGCCGAACGGGACCCGCTGCTGGCTGCCCAACAGAACATTCCCCGCCTCATCGGCCTGCGGTTTCGAAACGCCCGGCGCCCGTAAACTCGTCTGGCATGGTGCAGCGCCCGCTTCCGTCCGAAATCCCAGACGTGCCCGGCATTTACCTGTTCCGGAACCGGCACGGCGAAGTCATGTACGCCGGAAAGGCGAAGTCGCTCCGCAAACGGGTCTCCTCGTACTTCTCCAAGACGTTGGCGGCGCGCACCGCCGCCATGCTGGAAGCGTCCGAAACCGTCGAGTGGATCGTCACCGAGAATGAGGTCGAGGCGCTCATGCTCGAGTACACCCTCATCCAGAAGCACAAGCCGCGCTTCAACATCCGATTGCGGGATGACAAGTCCTATCCCTATTTGGCCATCACTCGCGAGGATGATTGGCCGCGGGCACTCGTCATGCGGGGCAAGCGTAAGCGCGGCACCCAGTACTTCGGGCCCTACGGACACGCCTATGCCATTCGTCAGACGCTCGACTTGCTTCTGCGGACGTTCCCGGTCAGGACCTGCACAGATTCCAAGTTCCGTCGCCATGAAGCGAACGGTCGCCCCTGCCTCCTCTTCGACATCGAGCGGTGCTCGGGGCCCTGCGTCGGGGAGGTCACCCCGGAGTTGTACGAGGAGTACGTGGACGGCCTGGCCCGCTTCCTGTCGGGCAACCACGACGACGTCGTGGACCGGCTCACCGTGCAGATGATGGAGGCATCTGAGCGCCAGGAGTACGAGCACGCGGCCCGGCTTCGCGATCAGCTCACGGCCATTCAGAAGGCAAGCGCCCGCCAGGAGATGGTGACCAGGCGTCCGGAGAACTTCGACCTCCTCGCCCTTACCGAGGATGAGCTCGAGGCGTCGATGGCGCTGCTCACCGTACGGAGAGGCCGGGTGGTCGGACGGGTCTCTTCCATTGTCGACAAGGTCGAAGATGTCACCACAGCCGAGCTGATCGCCCGGATGATCGAGCTGCTCTACGGCGCCGACATTCCCCCCGCCCTGATCCTGGTGCCCGAGCTCCCCGAGGATCATGAGTTGATCAGCGCCTGGCTTACCGCCCGGCGGGAGGGGCCCGTCGAGCTGCGAGTGCCGGAGCGAGGCGCTAAGCGGAGGCTGCTGGAAACCGCCCGGGCCAACGCCGCCGAGGAATTCGCCAGGCATCGGCTGCGCCGCAATGCCGACCACAACGCCCGGGCCAAGGCCCTTCGAAGCCTGCAGGAAGCACTCGACCTGCCCGATCCGCCCCTCCGGATCGAGTGCTATGACATCTCAACGGTGCAGGGGACCAACACGGTCGGGTCGATGGTGGTGCTGGAAGACGGGCTGCCCCGTCCCTCCGACTATCGACACTTCCGGGTCCGGGACGTCACCGGTCAGGACGACTTCGCCTCAATGGAGGAAGTGCTCAGGAGACGGTTCACTGCCTATCTGGCCGAGCGGGAGCTGCCGGTCGACGAGCGCGGCAAATTCGCCTACCCGCCATCGTTGGTTCTGGTTGACGGCGGCGCCGGCCAGCTGAGTCGAGCCGTGCAGGTGCTCGACGAGCTCAACCTCGACATCCCGGTGGCCGGGCTCGCCAAGCGGATGGAGGAGGTGTATTTGCCCGGTCGGGCCGAGACCGTCCGGATTCCGCGGGGAGAGGAGGCGCTCTATTTGCTGCAAAGGGTTCGGGACGAGGCCCATCGTTTCGCCATCACCTACCACCGCAAATTACGCGGCAAGAGGATGGTCGACTCGATCCTCGACGAGGTCGCCGGCGTGGGCCCGACCCGCAAGAAGGCGCTGTTGCGAACGTTTGGATCGCTCAAGCGTCTTCGCGAGGCCTCTATTGACCAGATCGGGGAGGTCGTGCCGCGTAAGGTTGCCGAGAGCGTATATGAGGCCCTGCACGGGCTGTCAGGGGTTGGGGGACCCGGGAGGCGACATGACGAACCATGAGGTAGGAAAGGCGAGGGCGGCTCGCTACCAGACCCGATTCGGTCCCGGCTGGATCGAGTACTCCGATGGCGACATCTCCGAGATTGTGCTCCCCGGCTTGGAGTCGCCGGCTCCCGTTGACCCGGTCCCGCCCCCCAATGTTGTCGAGTTGGCCGAGCAATTAGCTGCCTATTTCGCCGGGGGGCCATGGCCGGAGCATCCCGAGCTGGTAGCCAGGGCGGGGTCCACTTCCTTCACGCGGACCGTGTACGAAACCGTTGCCGCCATCCCGGCGGGCCGGATCCGGACCTACGGTGATATCGCCCGCCAACTCGGACGGCCCGGGGCCGCCCGGGCGGTCGGGCGGGCCATGGCGACCAATCCCTTTCCGGTGGTGATCCCGTGCCATCGAGTGGTCGGGTCTTCCGGTTCGCTGACGGGGTTCGCAGGAGGGATCGAGATGAAAGCGTCGATGCTGCAGATGGAGGGTGCCAATGGCTGAGCAGCCGCTAGTCGTTGTCGTAACCGGTTTGGCCGGGGCCGGACGTTCGACCGCCGCCAAGGTGCTTGAGGACCTCGGGTTCTTCGTGATCGACAATCTCCCGCCCAAACTCATCGGACGGGCGGCCGCCGTATCCGACCTAGCCGATTCCGCGCGCTCCAAGCTGGCGGTGGTAGTCGACTCCCGTTCCGGCATCCTCACCTTCTCCGAGCTCGAGCAGGAGATCCTCCGTCTCGAACGCGACGGGGTGCGGACGTTGACCGTGTTCCTCGACGCCGATGATCGCGAACTGGTTAAGCGGTATCAGGAGAATCGCCGGCCCCATCCGGTCAGGGCCGACACGCTGGAAGAGTCGATCGCCACAGAACGCAAGCTTCTGGCCGACCTGCGCGGCAACGCCGACGTGCTCATCGACACGAGCGAGCTCAGCGTGCACGACTTGCGGCGCCGTCTCCAGGACGCATTCGACGCGCCATCCCCCCGGCCTCAGATGAAGGTGTCGGTGGGATCCTTCGGCTTCAAGCACGGCAGTCCGCGCGATCTCGACCTGGTGTTCGATGTTCGGTTCTTGCCCAATCCACACTGGGTTTCGGAGCTCAGGCCCCTGACCGGCATCGACGGGGCGGTTGCCGACTACGTCCTTTCCTCAGACGCGGCCGTCGAATTCGTCGATCGGGTCGATGAGCTTCTCGCGTTCCTGGTCCCTCACTACGTGGACGAGGGCAAGGCCTACCTGCGGGTGGGGATCGGCTGCACCGGCGGGCGCCACCGGTCGGTCGCCATCGCCGAAGAACTTGGACGGCGCCTTCGGGAGGCCGGCAACGACGTAACCATTCGACACCGTGATGCGGATCTCTAGAAGAAGGCTTGGATCGTGAGTGCGCTCGAACTCGAAACCGAGATGCTGGAGGTCGTCAGGCTCGACCCGACCGGACCCCGGGTGGTGGCGATCGGCGGGGGCCATGGGCTCGAGCAGGTCCTGGTCGGCCTTCAGTCCTACGCCTCACGGATCGATGCCATCGTGACGGTGGCCGACGACGGGGGTTCTTCCGGGCGGCTCACCTCGGCCCTCGACATCCTTCCCCCCGGCGATATCCGCCGGTGCCTGCTGGCGCTCAGCCCGGAACCCAGCCTGTGGAGCGAGATGTTCGAGTTCCGCTTCGAGACGAGCGACGTCGCCGGGCACTCGCTCGGCAACCTCATCCTGGCTGCCATGTCTGACCTGTTCGGCGATTTCGAGACTGCCATCAGCATCGCCGAGGAGGCGCTCGGCTGTATCGGCCATGTCATCCCTAACTGCCGGCGATCGCTCCATCTGCAGGCAGTCGTCGATGGGGTGCTGGTCGACGGGCAGGCGGCGATCGCCACCTCCCGCGGAGCGATCTCCGAGCTCCGGGTGCTGCCGGCCGAGGAGTCGGCCAATCCGCGTGCCCTCGAGGTGGTGGCGGCGGCCGACCAGATCGTGATCGGGCCGGGCAGTATCTATACGTCGGTGGCCTCGGCCCTGCTCGTTCCCGGCCTGGCCGACGCCGTCAACGAGGCCACCGCCGACGTCGTGTATGCCTGCAACCTCACCACCCAGGATGGAGAGTCACTCGGGATGGGAGCGGCCGACCACGTTCGAGCGTTGCTCGAATTCAGCGGCGTCAAGACCCCGTTGACTGCGCTCATCCACCAGGGCGGGCCCCCGTTCCCGGAGAACGCCGAATCAGTGGCCGGCGACGAGGAGGACGTTCTGGCGCTCGGTGTCAAACCGGTGTTCCGGGATCTCCTCGATCGCAGCTACTTCTGGCCCCAGCACGACCCGATGCGGTTGGGAAGGGCGCTGGAGGAGCTGTGGAGAGCCTCGCAGAGCGACGAATGAAGCTCGCGTGGTTTCTCCCCCCGGAGGGGGGAGTACCGGCGTAGCCGGGGAGGGGGGCGCTCTCTTGCGTCAATCGGACGCCCCCTCCGACTCTTCGGGCCACCTCCCCCTTCGGGGGAGGAAAGCGCCCGTCCTACGCCGGCGCCAATTGCGTCGCTACCAGTTCAATGAGATCCACCACTCGATTCGAGTAGCCCCACTCGTTGTCGTACCAGGAGACGATCTTCACGAAGCGGCCGTCCATCACCTGGGTGGCGTTGGCGTCGAAGATCGACGAGTAGGGGTTCCCGATGATGTCGGTGCTGACGAGGGGCTCTTCGGAGTACTGGAGCACTCCTTCGAGCTCGCCGTCGGCGGCCGCCTTCATGGCGGCGTTGACCTGCTCAACCGTTACGTCCGACTCGAGTTCGACGACGAGGTCGACGATGGAGCCGTCGGGGACCGGCACCCGCATGGCCATACCGTCGAGCTTGCCTGCCAGTTCCGGCAGAACGAGTCCGACGGCCCGGGCGGCTCCCGTGGTCGTTGGGATGATGTTCTCGGTAGCGGCCCGGGCCCGACGCAGGTCGGAGTGGGGCACATCGGCCAGACGCTGGTCGTTCGTGTAGGCGTGGACGGTGGTCATGACGCCGCGCTTCAAGCCGAAGCTGTCGTTGAGCACCTTGGCGACCGGCGCCAGGCAATTCGTCGTGCACGAGGCGTTTGAGATCACCTGATCACCGGGCTCGAGGGAGTCACCGTTGACTCCCAGCACAACCGTGGCATCGACCTCATCCTTGGCGGGAACCGTGAGGAGCACCTTCTTGGCCCCGGCTTCGATGTGCATGGCGGCCTTCTCCCGCGTGCGGAAGATGCCGGTCGCCTCGACGACCACGTCGACGTTCAGTTCGGCCCAGGGGAGCTTGGTGGGGTCGGGCTCGAATAGCATCTGAACGGTGTGACCACCAGCGGTCATGACTCCGTCGGCGGTGTGTACGTCGCCGGCGAACTGCCCCATGACACTGTCGTTCTTGAGGAGATAGGCGAGCACATCGTCGTCGGCGAGGTCGTTGATTGCGACCACTTCGATGCCCGAATCCGGCCGCTCGGCAATGATGCGAAATACGGCCCGGCCGATGCGGCCGAATCCGTTGATTGCTACCCGGACGCTCATACTTCCTCCAATTGCTCGATCATCGTCTTGAGGACTTCGACGATCCGGACCGAGTAACCCCAGCCGTTGTCGAACCAGATGATGGACTTGATCATGGTGCCGTCGACCACCAGGGTCGCCAGACTGTCGAAGTTGCCCGATTGGGACGATCCG
>CAXMQV010000092.1:0-1593 GCA_964195905.1 uncultured Gammaproteobacteria bacterium | reverse complement strand
CACGGGGCGATGATCGTTGTGGCGGGAGCATTCCTGGTCACTCCCGGATTCCTGACCGACGCCCTCGGATTCCTTCTCCTGGTCCCCCCGTTCCGCGAGGCCGCTCGACGGACCGTGGCGAAGCGCGTTTCCAGTCGGGTCATGTGGTCGGGACCGCAGCCGGTGGATGCCGAGTGGCACGAACCGCAGCCATCCGACCAGGAGCCGCCCCAACCACTCCCCTGACGATCCGGATCAAGATCGGCGGAAATGCCATCAAGGTCCCTACGCTGAGGCACGAATTCCAGACAAGACGGAGAACTGACTGATGTCCAACAACCTCATCCCCCCGCACGGCGGGACCCTCGTCGACCTGCTCGTCCCGGCAGATCGGGCCGCCGAATTGATGGCCCCAGGGCGAGGAGTCCCCGAGTGGAGCCTTACCCCCCGCCAGCTCAATGACATCGAGCTGCTCATGAACGGCGGGTTCTCCCCGCTGACCGGGTTCATGACTAGCGCCGACTACGAGAGCGTGAAGTCAGATATGCGTACGGCCGACGGGACCCTGTGGCCCATCCCGATCACCCTCGACGTCACCGAGGCCGTCGCCACCGGGCTCGAAGTGGGCGGCGAGCTCGAGCTGCGTGATCCGGAAGGCGTTCTTATCGCGGTGTTGCACGTCGAGGATGTATGGCAGCCGGATCTGGAGGCGGAGGCTGCCGCGGTCTTCGGCACGTCCGATCCGGGGCATCCCGGCGTCGCCCACCTCTTGCGCGCCACCAACCCGTTCTACGTCGGCGGACGCATCGAGGGGCTCCAGCTCCCGGTCCACTACGACTTTCGGGCGCTTCGCCGCACCCCCGCCCAGCTGCGAGACGATTTCACGAGGGCGGGATGGCGCCGCATCGTCGCGTTCCAAACCCGCAACCCCATGCATCGAGCGCATCAGGAGATCACGATGCTGGCAGCCAAGGATGTCGAGGCCAACCTGCTCATTCATCCGGTGGTCGGGCTCACCAAGCCCGGTGACATCGATCACTACACCCGGGTTCGCTGCTACCAGGCCATCCTTCATCACTATCCGGCCGCCACCGCCAAGATGGCGTTGTTGCCGCTGGCGATGCGAATGGGTGGGCCGCGCGAGGCTGTCTGGCACGCCATCATTCGCAAGAATTTCGGTGTCACCCATCTCATCGTTGGGCGTGATCACGCCGGCCCCGGTTCGGATGCCGACGGCACCCCCTACTACGGGCCCTATGACGCTCAGGAGCTCCTCCAGACCCATCAGGAAGAGATCGGGGTAGAGATGGTCCCGTTCAAGATGATGGTCTACATCCCCGAGGACGACGCTTACAGTCCGGTAGACGAGGTTCCCGAGGGAAAGAAACCGTTGTCGATCTCTGGAACCGAACTGCGAGATCGCCTCGCCGACGGCCGGGACATCCCGGAGTGGTTCTCCTTCCCCGATGTGGTGACGGAGCTTCGCAAGACACATCGGCCCCGCCACAAGCAGGGGTTCACGGTCTTCTTCACCGGCCTGTCCGGCTCGGGCAAGTCGACCATCGCCAACGCTCTCATGGTCAAGCTGCTCGAGATGGGCGGACGGCCGGTCAC
>CAXMQV010000091.1:0-48237 GCA_964195905.1 uncultured Gammaproteobacteria bacterium | reverse complement strand
GGGGATCGGCGGTTTGGAACAAGAAACGGGACCCGACAGGGTCCCGTTTCTGCTGTCGGCGGTGGGCGGTGGGCGGTGGGCGGTGGGCGGTGGGCGGTGGGCGGTGGGCGGTGGGCGGTGGGCGGTCTACTCGCTCGGCGAAAGCCACACGGGATGCTCGACGATATGGATCGGGCTTCCGTCGCGGGCCGAGTCCTCCCACATCATCAATGCGCCCAACTGGGGAGCCTCCACGGTGTAAGGAACGGCGAATTGGAATGTACCCCAGTCGGGTCCGCCGGCGCTTGCCATTGTGAAGCCCTCATCGATCGGCAGGCCGTCGTTGTCATACAGTCCCCATTGGACGGTGGCTTCGAACGCTCTGGCAATTCCCGTCACCACGAGGGGGCTTTCGGTCTGGGCGAACCAGGCGGGTGAGTCGATGAGGATCTCAGCCACCAGGCCGCCGCCGAGGAATGAGTCCCGGGTCAGCGACGGGGTCACCTCCATGCCGTGGCTCCCGAAGAACTCCACTTCGACGCCTTCGATGAGCAGGACGACCTCATCGACGGTGGGGAATTGGGTGAGGGTGAAGACCACCTGCGCCAGGACGCTCGTCTCACCGAATGTGCCACCGATGTCCTCGATCTCCGTCGAGAAATCCGCCCGGGCAATCCCGTCGGCAATGGTAAGTCCGAGCAGTTCGGTCCCGTCTGGTAGGCCGCCCTGAATGGCCGGAGTCCCGGATTGCTCATCGACGGTCGGGCCGGCGATCAGGGCGGCAAGGGCGGCCCGGGCCACTTCGAGGGTTGGCTCGATGATGCGGCCTACGGGTCGGACGAATGGCCCGCCGTCGCCTCCGACCTCATCGATGAGCAAGTAGACCCGAACGTACTGATTGACCACGGGAATCGTGGTGGTCGTCGTCGTGGCCGGGGTTGGCGGTTGAGTCGTGGTGGTTGGAGCGGGCAGCGTGGTCGAGGTCGTTTGGTCGCTGATTCCCTCCGATTCGCCGCAGGCAGCGGCCACCAGAGCCAGCGCTACCAGAAAGATTCCGAGACGTTTCTTGGTCATGATCAGTCCTTTGCTCTCATCCCTATGACGCCGCTGTTCCCTGACCTGGGTGACGTCCCGCGGATTGGACGCACGCGAGTCGCCAGACCGTTCCTAACATCGGCACACTCATGCACTACGAACTATCAACGCTGCCAAACGGCCTTCGGGTCATCACCGACTCCATGCCCGATGTCCGGTCGGTTGCTCTCGGCGTGTGGGCGGACGCCGGTACGCGCGACGAACGCCAGACCGAAGCAGGGGCCGCTCACTTCCTCGAACACCTGTTGTTCAAAGGCAGCGAACGCTTGTCCGCCCAGCACATCGCCGAAGCATTCGACGCTGTTGGGGGTCGATCAAACGCTTTCACGAGCAAAGAACAGACGTGCTACTGGGCTCGCCTGCGCGACGACGATCTCCCGCTTGGCATCGACATCCTCGCCGAGATGGTGCGCAGGCCCGCCTTCCGCCAGCACGAGATCGACTCCGAGAAGCATGTTGTTCTCGAAGAGATCAACATGAACGAGGACGACCCGACCGACGTGGCATATGAGGAATTTGTGCGGGCCCTCTGGCAGGGCCATGCGCTCGAACGGCCCGTCCTCGGTACGAAGGCGTCGATTACCGACATGACCCGCGACGACATCCACGGGTTCTGGTCTCGCCGCTATCACGCCGGGGCCACTGTGGTGGCCGTAGCCGGCCGTCTTGACCAGGCCCGGCTCCTGGATCTGGCCGAAGAACACTTCGGAGACTGGCATACCGACGAGTCCATACACGACCACGTCCCGGCCACATTCCAGTCCCGCGTTGCCGTCCGCCATCGAGACACCGAGCAGACCCACCTGATATTCGGCGGTGAAGGTCTCAAGCAGGGCGACGACCGGCGTTTCGCCTTTGGGCTCCTCAATCATGTCATGGGTGGAGGCATGTCCTCACGGCTCTTCCGTGAGATCCGAGAACAACGGGGCCTGGCGTACGCGGTGTATAGCTTCAAGTTCCCCTACGCCGACTCGGGTGGGTACGGCGTCTACGTGGGGACCACACCCTCCCAAACCGAACAGGTCCTTCACCTGATCGATGACGAGCTCAAGAAGCTCATTGCCGACGGCATCAGTGCCGACGAGCTCGAACGGGCCAAGGGCCATGTGCAAGGGAGCCTGGCGCTCAGCGAGGAGGATCCCAACAGCCGCATGATCCGCCTTGGGCGCGATGAGATCGCCGGCCTCGAGCACCTCAGTCTCGACCAGACGCTTGCCAGGTACGACGAGGTCTCGCTCAACGACGTACACGAAGTGGCGAGCGAACTGCTGAGCGGACCGAAGGTGATCGGTGCCACCGGCCCCCACGAGGCCGCCTTCCTTGAGCCGTTTGTGGCATGACACGGGTCATCGTCTCCGGCGCGGCAGGCAGCATGGGGTCGATGGTCTCCGCCGCGATCGAGGAACAAGCCGATCTCGAACTGGTGGCTCGCTACGACCCGGCCGCCTTGGGAACCCTGGTCGATCCGGCCGACCTGCCCGATGCCGATGTTGTCGTCGAGTTCACCAATCCCGATGTGGTCATGGCCAATCTCCGGCAGTGGAGCGAACGCGGTTGGCATACGGTGGTCGGCACCTCCGGCTTCACGGCTGAGCGGATCACTGAAGCCGAATCCACATACGGGTCGGGGCCGGCCAACTGCCTCATCGTTCCCAACTTCTCCATCGGAGCGGTGCTCGCCATGCGATTCGCCGCCGAGGCGGCCGCACGCTTCAGCGCCGCCGAGATCATCGAGCTCCATCATGACGGGAAAGCCGACGCCCCCTCTGGTACTGCGATTGCCACCGCCGCCCGAATCGCCGCCGCCGGCCCCCAAACCCGCAAGACAGAGTCGACGGAGCTGGTCTCCGGAGCCAGAGGCGCCTCGGTAGAGGGAGTCCCCGTGCACTCGATCCGGCTGCCGGGACTGGTGGCTCACCAGGAGGTCATCCTCGGTGGGATCGGTGAGACCCTGACGATCCGCCACGACACCACAGACCGGCGGGCATTCATCCCCGGCGTGCTGCTCGGCATCCGGCGGGTCAACGAGTTCCCGGGCGTGACCGTTGGGCTCGAGCCGCTCCTGTGATGGACGGAGCCGAGGAGTTCCGGCCGGGCGAGCCGGATCCGTCTCGCCTCCGAGCGAGGCGAGTTCTCCAATCTGCCGGGCCGGGGGGAGCCGATCGAGGGCCTCGACGAGAGCTATGACCCCCTCTGGTAAGTGAAACGCTTGGCCGAACGTGAAGGGGTGACCGGCGCCGAATTGACGGCCCTCATCGCCGAGCGGAAACCAAGCGACTGAGCCCCCCGCTGTGGGACGGGGCTCAGCCTGGGAATCATCCTCACCTAGCAGTTTGGCTGATTCCGGTAGCGACACTATCGCGTCCTGGTGAGGGTGTGGGATTGTTGCCCGTCACCCGTTGCCCGCATTTCGGCGGGCGGCGGGGGTGCTGTTGACTGTTGACTGTTGACTCTCTCCCGGGCATTTATGGCCCGCGCTGCTTCTTGACTACCTTCAGCGGGACGTTCGCGAGGAGAACACCATGAGTGATATGCCCCGGGTCGCCGTTGTAGCCGGCGCCCGCACACCATTTGCCAAGGCCGGCGCTCAGTTGAGCAAGCACCGTGCCCTCGACCTCGGCGTGCACGCCGTCGATGGCTTGCTCGACAAAGCTGACATCGATCCGGCCATCGTTGAGACGCTTGTGTTCGGGATCGTCGTGGTTGACGCCCTGGTTCCCCATCTGGCTCGAGAGGTGAACTTCCAGAGCCGCTTGCCCGACTCGACCCGGTCGCTCACCATCACCGATAACTGCATCACCGCTGCTAGTGGAATCGAACTGGTAGCCGACTCGATCCGGGCCGGCCGGGCCGAGGTAGGCATCGCCGGCGGCGTCGAGTCGATGTCCAATCCGTCAGTTCTCATGTCGAAGCGGGCCAGTTCGGTGTTTCTCCAGGCCGCCGGCGCTCGCACTCTCGCCGACCGTTTGAAGATCTTTTCCAAGCTTCGCCCGAAGGACCTCGTGCCGCAGGCGCCCGGGGTGGCAGAGCCGTCGACCGGATTGTCGATGGGTGAGCATTGCGAGTTGATGGTCAAGGAGTGGAAGATCTCCCGCGAGGAACAGGACGAGATCGCCTACCGGAGTCACATGAACGCCGCCGCCGCCACCGAAGACGGTCGACTCGGGGCCGAGATCGTTCCCCTCGACGGCATCGACCGGGACACGATGGTTAGGGCCGACACGTCGATGGAGAAGCTGGCCAAACTCCGGTCGGTGTTCGACCCCACTCCGTCGGGCACGCTGACTGCCGGCAACTCGAGTCCGCTCACCGACGGTGCGGCCGTCGTCATGCTCATGTCTGAGGAGCGCGCCAGCGCCGAGGGCCTCGAGCCGCTCGCCTTCATCCGGGACGTTGAGTTTGTGGGGATCGATCCCGCCGACGGCCTCCTCATGGGCCCGGGTGTGGCGGTTCCCCGGCTGTTGCGAAGGACCGGTCTCGAGCTCGACGACATGGACATCATCGAGATGCACGAGGCATTCGGCGGCCAGGTGGCCAGCAATCTGGCCGCCTGGGAGCAGGGATGGCAGGAACCGCCGATCGGCAAAGTGGATCGCACCAAGCTGAACCCACTCGGAAGCTCGATCTCGGTGGGGCACCCGTTCGCAGCCACCGGGGCGAGGATCGTCACGACGCTGGCGAACGAGATGGCCCGTCGTGGCTCTCGCTACGGCCTCGTGAGCATCTGTGGCGCCGGGGCCACCGCCGCCGCCCTCATCCTGGAGCGGTGACAGTCGACCTCTGAGTCGGCTACTTGGCGCCTACCTTGATGGGATGCAGGCTCTGGCGCGAGACGATGGAGATGTGCTCGTCCCCCCATTGCACCTCGATGGACTCGCCGTGCACCGCCTTGACCGTCCCATACCGGGGCATCTGGCCCACCTTCTTCGTGAGTTCCTCGACTCGCATCCCGGGCTTGAGCATTCTTGAGCCTCCTCTCGTCACGACCCATGTTGGAGGCAGCGATCGCCGTGATCTAGAGGCAAAGGGCCTTCAGCGATCCGCCCACCGTCCACCGCCAACCGCCGACCGATCAGCAAGGCGGTGGGCGGTGGGCCGTTGGCGGTGTGCTGCGGAGCGCTAGTACAACGCTGAAGCCAGCTCTCTCCGGTAGGACACGGAGAGCGGATGATCGGCGCCGAGGACCTCGAAGATATCGATCATGGCGGTGCGCGCTTCGTCGAGACGATCGTTCTTCTTGCGGATCACCGCCAGGTAATGGTCGAGGGCGGGCTCAAACTCGGCTCCGGCGGCGAGTGCCCTGGCCAGCTCGATACGGGCGGCGTCGTCCTCGGGATCGGCCTCGACGGCGGCGCTCAATGCCGCCACGTCGGCACCATCGGAGCTAGTAAGCCGGGCGGTAGCGCGCAGCCTCTCGACGGCGCTGGTGGGGGAGAGGGGAGCGAGAACGTCGAGGGCGAGCGCGTTTTCGCCTTTCGACAGGTAGAGCGAGGCGAGGGCGGTGCCTGCCTCCTCATGGTCCATCTTCTCGGCCAGAACCCCTCGCAACAGTTCCTCGGCCCGATCGTTGTTGCCGTCGAGCATGGCGCTACGGGCCTCATCGACCTGCAGGTCGAGCCCGGAAGGCACGACCGACTCGAGCCAGGCGCGGACCTGTGTCTCGGGAAGTGCGCCGGTGAACTCATTGACGGGCTGGCCCCCTTTGAAGGCCATCACGAAGGGGATTCCTTGAACGCCGAATTGCTGGGCGAGCGCCTGATTGGCGTCCACGTCCACTTTGACGAGCTCGAAGGCGCCTGCGTACTCATCGGCCAGTCGTTCCAGGAGCGGCCCGAGTGTCCGGCAGGGACCGCACCACTCGGCCCAGAAGTCCACCACGACCGGCAGGTCGTGACTGCGCTGTACCACCGCGGATGCGAAGTCGGGGGCGTTGATCTCTTTTACGTGCTCACCTGGCATTAGTTCACCTCGGGTAGATCAATCATATTTCAGTCCAGGACATTCCCGGTACCGACGCCGGGTGCTACCGTCTCGGTATGACGACCCAACCGTTTGGCTCGGTTCTCACCGCCATGATTACGCCGTTTGATGCGTCGGGGGAGGTCGATTACCAGGCAACGTGGGATCTCGCCAGGCACCTCATATCGCACGGCAGCGATGGTCTCGTGGTGTGCGGAACCACCGGCGAATCACCGACTCTCACAAACGAAGAGAAGCTCGGCATGTTCCGGACCGTTGTCGAAGCGGTCGGCGACAGAGCCATCGTTATCGCAGGAACCGGGACCTACGACACCGCCGAGTCGGTGGAGATGACCCGCCGGGCATCCGAGCTCGGCTGTCATGGCGTCATGGCCGTTACCCCCTACTACAGCAAGCCCCCTCAGGAGGGGCTCTTCCGGCATTTCACGGCGATCGCCGACGCGTCGGATCTCCCGGTGCTCGTATACAACATCCCGGGGCGCACCAGCCGGCTCATCGAGGTCGAGACACTCGCCCGGCTCAGCCGGCATGAACGGATAGTGGCCACCAAGGACGCCGTCGAAGATATCGAGTTCACCCGCCAGACGCTGGCGGCAGTCTCGGAGAGTTTCGCCGTCTACTCGGGCCAGGATTCCTTCACGCTTCCGATGATGGAGATCGGGGCGGTCGGGATCGTTTCGGTGGCCTCGCACCTCGTCGGCGAGGCGATTCAGGAGATGACGGCTACTGCTCGCGACAAGGAATTCGAAGCGGCCCGCCTCATCCACGACCGGCTCATGCCGGTGTTCGAGTCATTGTTTGTCGAGCCGAATCCGATGCCCCTCAAAGGTGCCCTGTCCGAGCTGTGGCGACCGGTGGGGGACCCGCGACTTCCGCTCATTGCCGCGCAGCCCGAAACCGTTGCGTCAGTTCTGGCCGCTCTGAAGGCGGCCGAGGCCGCATGAGCGTACGGGTTACCTTCCTGGGAGGCCTCGGCGAGATAGGCCGGAACTGTGCCGCCGTCGAGATCGACGGGAAGGTTGCCCTCATCGATTGCGGCCTCATGTTCCCCGAAGAGCACATGCTGGGCATCGACCTCGTTCTGCCTGATTTCAGCTGGCTCGTCGAACGGCGAGACGACGTCGTGTGCGTCATCCTCACCCACGGTCATGAGGATCACGTCGGGGCTCTTTCCTATTTCCTAGCCGAGATCAACGTCCCTGTGTACGGCACCAAGCTTTCGGTCGAACTGGCCGGCAGTCGGGTCAAAGAGAACGGGATCGATGCCACCTTCCGCGCCCTGGGCGACAACGAGTGGGCCCAGGAGGGGCCGTTCAAGTTCAAGCTCGTGCCGGTATCGCATTCGATCCCGCACGGCGCCGGAGTGGCACTCGATACGCCGGAGGGGATCATCGTGCACTCGGGCGACTTCAAACTCGATCCGACTCCCGTCGATGGGCGTCCGACCGATCTCCCCACCTTTGCCGAGCTAGGCCGTCAGGGTGTCCGCCTGCTTCTCTCCGACAGCACGAACGCCGAGCGGCCGGGGTTCGTCCCTTCCGAGTCATCCCTCGGGCACAGCCTGTACGAGATCATCGCCGAATCGAGTGGACGGGTCATCGCCGCCTGTTTCGCCAGCCATCTGCACCGCGTCCAACAGATCGCCGATGCCGCCATCGACTCGGGCCGGAAGGTTGCGTTCCTCGGTCGCTCCATGGTGCGCAACGTAGATATCGCCGGCACCCTCAAAGCGCTCAACGTGCCGGACGACAAGATCGTCACCATCGACCAGGTCGGTGACATGGACCCGAGTGAGGTCTGCGTCATTTCGACCGGCAGTCAGGGTGAGCCGTTCGCAGCGCTCTCGTTGATGGCGGCGGGCGAGCACCGGGCCGTCAAGCTGGAGGAGGGCGATACCGTCCTCATCTCGGCGACGCCGATCCCCGGCAATGAGAAGTCGGTGTCCCGGGTGATCAATGGGTTGACCCGCCGGGGGGCCAAGGTGTTCCACGGGCGCAATGCCAACGTTCACGTCTCCGGGCACGGAAGCCGCGATGAGCTCCTCACGTTCTTGAATGTCATCAGGCCGCAGGCCTTTGTTCCCGTCCACGGTGAATACCGGCATTTGAAAGCCCACGCCGACCTGGCCGAGATGATGGGCGTTCCCGATGTATCGGTCCTCGAGGATGGCGATGCCATAGTGCTCGACGGGAAGAAGACGACGGTGGAGCGGGGTGCCGTTCCGGCCGGCTATGTCTATCTGGACGGAACCGGAGTGGGCGACGTCCGGCGTGCCATCCGGGACCGGCAACACCTCGCCGACGACGGCGTCATTGTGGTGACCGTCGGGATCGACATGCAGACGGGCGAGTTCGTGCACGGCCCCGACCTCGACAGTCACGGCTTCACCGATTCACCCGACGAGATCCTCAAGGCGGCCGCCATCGAGATCGTTTCCATGGTCGGTAAAGGCAAGACCGACACCGAGAGCTGCCGCCGCAAGATCGTCCAGGCCGTTCGCACCGTGACCCGTCGAGAGACCGCCCGCCGCCCGGTCGTAATCCCGGTGGTGATTGAGTTCTAGGAGGCGACCCTTTCTCCCCCCGGAGGGGGGAGTACCGGCGCAGCCGGGGAGGGGGGCGTTCACTTGCCTAAATGGGACACCCCCACCGCCCCTGCGGGGCACCGCCCCCTTCGGGGGAGGAAAATGCCTATAGGTCCAAGAGTCGCTCGATTTCCAGGATGCGCGCTTCAACTTCGGCAATCCCCGTCATCTCGTCGATCCGGCTGTTGGCCTTGTGGAGGAAGTTCGGATCGATCCCGCCCGCCAGACCGAGCCCACCGTGAGCCATGCTCGGGTTCATCCGCGTCCCCACCAGCTCCAGGTGGCGCGCCTGCAGTTCTGCCAGCTCCTCTCGAAGGCTGTCCGCGTGGATCGGGGTCGCCGCCCCGATCGCAGCTCGAAGCTCAATGATCCGATCCCGCAACGTGATCCGCTCGTTGAACGCATCGACCGGCAATTCCTTCAATTGCTCGAGCACCCCCGACAACTCGACCTCCAAGGCGATGGCATCGTCCATCCGCGAATCATACGATCAAACCTCCCGACAGTGGACGGTGGGCGGTGGGCTGCGCCGGCAAATCGCGCGCTCCGCGCGTGCTCCGCCAATTTCCGCGCGAATTTCCCACTCGTTCTCGTGTAGCTCGGTTAGCCTCTAGGACCGATGCCACAACGCAAACCCACCCGCGGTGGGGCTTCCGGGCGGAAGCGGGCATCCAGGACGAAGAATCAACCGACCCGCTGGGCGCGCCTGCGGGCCGGGATCCGACAACGGCTCGGCCGCCAGACCGACGACGTCTGGGGGCTCGTCCTCCTAGTTGCCAGCGCCGTCTTGTTTCTGGGCTTCCTGGGACTGGCCGGTCCCTTCGGGCGCCTGTTCATTCCCGGCTTGAAGATCCTCTTCGGCGTGTGGGCCGTATTCGTGCCGGTTGCCATGACCGTGGTCGGGTTGACGCTCGTGTTCGGCCGCGCCAACCGCGAGCACGCCCATATTCCGCTTGGTCTCCTGGTGCTGTTCCTCGGTACCCTCGCCCTGTTCCATCTTCTTACCGGCACCATCCCACTCGCCGAGGGACTTGATCGGGTCCAGACCCGCGGCGGCCTGGTCGGCTCGCTCGCCTCGTATCCGCTGCGGCGACTCGTCGGCTTGTGGGGCGCCCTCATTGTCTTGTTCACCGTGATTTCGGTTGGGGTCATGCTCGCCACCCGTACGACCGTTCGCGAGGTGGCCATTGCCACCGGAGACCTGTGGCGATGGGGGCGGCTCCAGGTTGCTCGCCTCTGGGCGGGCCGTCGGCGCCGGGTCGCCGTTGTCGGGGCAGCCACACCGGCCGCCCCGATTGCTGCGCCGAAACCGGTGGCCGCCGATCGTCCTGCCGCCTCCAAGCCGAAGTCGGCGCCGGCCAAGAACCGGCCAGGGGCCCAGACCAAGAAGACCAGCGCCGTGCCGGTGACCACCCAGCGAGGGAAGTACCAGAAGCCACCTCTCGAGCTTCTCACCCTCGGCACCGGCGGCGGACAGAACAAGCGCTCCCTCGAGGCGACCGGTCGGGAGCTGGAAGACACCCTTCGCCAGCACGGGGTGGACGCTCGGCTCACCCGCATCGTGCCGGGACCGACCGTCACTCGCTACGAGATCGAGTTGGCCCCGGGCGTCAAGGTGGCGCGCGTGACGAGCCTCGCCTCGGACATCGGTTATGCGCTGGCCACCCCCGATGTCCGCATCCTCGCTCCAATTCCAGGAAAGAGCGCCATCGGAGTTGAGGTCCCCAACCTTCGCCGCCGGCTCGTGACTCTCGGCGACATCCTCTCGTCGAAGGAGGCGCTCGAGAACACCAATCCACTCGGCGTCGGGCTCGGTATGGACATCTCGGGGAACACGGCCATGCTCAACCTCAACGAACTGCCCCATGTGCTCATCGCCGGAGCCACCGGAGCAGGCAAGTCCTCGTGTATCAACTCGATTGTCACCAGCCTGCTAATGCGATCGAGGCCCGAGGATGTGCGCCTCATCATGGTCGATCCCAAGCGGGTCGAGCTCGGCCAATACAACGGCGTTCCCCATCTCCTGACCCGGGTCATCACCAATCCTCGCAAGGCAGCCGAAGCGCTCCGGTGGGCTGTCGACGAGATGGATCGCCGCTATGAGCTCGTGGCCGACAGCGGCGTGCGAGACATCGCCGGCTACCACGAGAAATGGGACACCGGCGAGCTCGATCACGACAAGTTCGACCGATTCCCCTACATCGTGGTCGTCGTTGACGAGCTGAATGACCTCATGATGGTGGCCGGCAAGATCGTGGAGGACGCCATCGTCCGGATCGCACAGATGGCCAGGGCCATCGGCATCCACCTCGTTATCGCCACCCAGCGGCCATCGGTCGATGTCATAACCGGTGTCATCAAGGCCAATATCCCATCACGGCTTGCGTTCTCGGTCGCCTCCCAGGCCGATAGCCGGGTGATTCTCGATGCGTCGGGGGCCGAGAAGCTCATCGGGCTCGGCGACATGCTCGTCGTAACTGCCCGCGACCCGAAGCCCGAGCGGATCCAGGGGGCGTGGGTGGAGGAGAGCGAAGTCCATGCCGTCGTGGCCTGGGTTAAGCAGCAAACGCAAGCGAAGTACGACGAGTCGATGTTTGTGGCCGCCGAGCAGGAAGCCAAGGTGGTCGAGGCAAACGAGGGTGAAGACGCCGACATCATCCGTCAGGCGACCGAACTCATCGTCCGATCACAGCTCGGATCGACGTCGATGCTCCAGCGCAAGCTCAGAATCGGATTTGCCCGCGCCGGCCGCGTGATGGACATCCTCGAGAACCAGGGCGTGGTTGGCCCGTCCGAGGGCTCGAAAGCGCGGGAGGTCCTCGTGTCGCCCGAAGAGCTCGAGAGCATTCTCAGCCGCTAACCGCCACCGTATTGAGTGTCGTTCTTTCGACACTTGCGGACGTGTGCGGCCTTCATCGTCGTGTCCCTCCTAACGGAAGGAACACCAATGCAGGTCACTCATACCGCTCGGAACTGGACTTCCATCTTCGTCGGCGTAGCGCTTCTCAACATTGGGGCGTTTGCCACAGCAAGTGTCGTCGGTGCGATCCTCGGCATCCTCTCTCGATAGCCGGGATTGGCCTCCTCACCGGCGAACTACGCGGCTAGCTATTGCTGCCGCCATCTATCCGGCCGGGGCGCTATGCGCGCCGGCCGTCCAGGTTTCCGCCCCTTGACCTGACAAAGCAGCAGAAACGCAATACTCTGAGTGGTCAGAACTCCGAAAGCGCTGTAACGGATGATCAAGACGACGTTGGTTCGAGCACGCGGCGAAACGCGCCCCGTCGCATTCGCCTGTAACGGCGATTCGTTCCACTATGTGGACCGCGCTGAGCGGTCGAAGACCCGGGTAGTCGGGCCGACCGGCATCCACGGTCATCTCGAGTTCGGACCAACCACACCTGGTCCGTTCGGCGAGGTTGTCGGCCTCATCCATGAAAGCAAGGTCGTGTTCCGCTACCGCCCATGGGGCGCGGTTGAGCCGGGTCGGCATGCTCTCGAGGTACGGTACGAGGGCGCCGAGTACGTGCTGGTCAGCCGGGGTCGCAGGCCTACGCCCCAACTCGAGGCGATCGACGGCGCGGTCCTGGCGGTCTTCGGTTCTCGGAAGGGTCGACTGGCCCGGGATGCGACATCCGAGGAGGAGGTGCTCGTGGCCCTCATCGCTGCCTCCGGCATCGCCGGCATCACGCTGCCGCAAAGCTGGGCCGCCCGACACTGACTAGTCCCACCGGGCTACGGAAGGTTGGTTCTCTCGAAATCGCGTCGAATGACGACGATAGAGACATGAGCAATGCATGCGACCCTCGCAACCGGCCGGGTTTCGTGGAAGGCGACCTGACTGCCTTTCTTCCAGAGGCATTCTCGATGGCCCCTCCGCCGGTCGACGAGCTCCGAACGATCCTCCTGGCCGGGTTCTCAACCGCCATGATCGTTGCTTCCGTCTTCGGGATTGTGCTGCTCACTCAATAGCAGAGGCCAGTAGCCTCACCCCCATGCTCGAAATCCTCCGTCCGGACGGCTCGCTCGTTGGTGAGACACTTCTTCCGCTGAGTGAGATCAGAGCTCTGTACGCGGCGATGGTTTCGGCCCGTACGTACGATCACAAGGGCTCCACCCTGCAAAAGCAGGGACGGCTGGCTACCTATGCCTCCTTCGAAGGTCAGGAGGCCTCCCAGGTTGGAGCGGCCGCCGCCCTCCGCTCCGACGACTGGATGGTGGGGACCTATCGTGACGCCGCCGCCATGTGGATGCAGGGCTATCCCTGGGTGAACCTGTTCCTCGGCCGGACGGGTGATGAGAGAGGAGGTTCGCCACCGGCGGGGGTCAACGTGTTGCCACCATCAATCACGGTCGGTGCCCACATGATCCACGCGGTTGGGCTCGGGTGGGCGGAGCACCACCGGGGCAACGACCGTATCGCCATGACGTTCTTCGGCGACGGAGCTACTTCGGAAGGCGACTTCCACGAGGCCATGAACTTCGCAGGGGTTTTCAAGACCCCGGTCGTATTCGTGTGCCAGAACAACCATTACGCAATATCGACGCCCCGGCATCGACAGACTGCCTCGGAGTCGATTGCCCAGAAAGCCGACGCATACGGCATGCCGGGGGTTCAAGTGGACGGCAACGACGTGCTGGCGGTCTACTCGGTCGCTTCGGAAGCGGTAACCCGGGCCCGCCACGGCGCCGGACCGACGCTCATCGAGGCCGTAACGTTTCGAATTGGCCCCCACACCACCGCTGATGATCCCGGCCGCTACCGGGACCCTGCCGAGGAGCAGCAGTGGAAGGAGCGCGATCCACTAGATCGGGTCCGCCGTTTCCTCGAAGCAGCCGGGGAGTGGAGCCCTGAGTGGCAACGCGAGTTGGAGGAGGCTGCGGCCTCGCAGATCGAAGCCGCCATCGGAGCGGCTGAGGCGCTCGCTCCGCTCGGCCCTGCTGAGATCTTCGCCGGCATGTTCGCCGGATCGGCCCCCCACCTCGACCGTCAACTCGGGATGCTGCGGGATGGGCTCGATGGCTGAGCACAATCTCGCCCAGGCCCTCAACCTCGCCCTCGACCACCTGCTGCGCACCGAGCCGGACACGCTCATACTCGGCGAGGATGTCGGCTTGACCGGCGGCGTATTCAGGATCACGGATGGCTTGCTCGAGAAACACGGCCCGGAACGGGTGATCGATACTCCCGTCGCCGAATCGGGGATAGTGGGCGCCGCCTTTGGCATGGCGGTCGCCGGACTGCGACCCATCGCCGAGATTCAGTTCCTCGGTTTCGCCTATCCGGCATTCGATCAGATCGTGAGCCATGTCTCGCGTATCCGAAACCGTTCCCAACACCGGTTCACCGCACCGCTTGTCATTCGGATTCCCTACGGTGCGGGGATTGGAGCCGCCGAGCACCACAGCGAATCCACCGAGGCCCTATTCGCCCATACACCTGGAGTCAAAGTGGTCATACCCTCGAATCCGGCCGACGCGGCCGGGTTGCTGCTCAGCGCCGTTGCCGATCCCGATCCGGTCATCTTTCTCGAGCCCATCCGCTCGTACCGGCGTGTGCGCGGGGAGGTCCCTGCAGAACTCGAGGCGATCCCCTTTGGCGAAGCTGCCATCCTCCGGTCCGGTGCGGACATCACGCTCATCACCTACGGCGCGATGGTCCCCGACGTCCTGGAGGCTGCCGATGACCTGTCGGCCATCGGGATTGAGGCCGAAGTGCTTGATCTCAGGACCCTCGTCCCGCTCGATCTCGAGGCGGTGATCGCCTCGGTGACCCGTACCGGCCGGGCCGTGATTGTTCAGGAGGGCCACCGGACCTGTGGATTCGCGGCCGAGTTGGCGGCCAGCATTCAAGAGTTCGCCCTCTACTCACTCGAGGCACCGGTCGCCCGGGTGACCGGTTGGGACACCGTTGTGCCCCTGCGACGGGCCGAGCATCACTACGTGCCAAGCGTCGGGCGGATTGTGGCGGCCGCCCGGGCCGCGGTGGAGACCTGAGCATGGCGCACGAGTTCCGCCTCCCCGATGTCGGTGAAGGACTGGCTGATGTGGTCATCGAGGAATGGCTGGTCGCGGTGGGAGAGGAGGTCGGCCTCGATGCCCCTCTCGTGCAAGTTGAGACCGACAAGGCGATTGTCGATATTCCGAGCCCGGTGGCGGGGAGTCTCCTCTATCAGGGCGCCGCGCCGGGAGAGACCCTGGCGGTCGGACGGGTGTTGGCCGTGATCGGCGAGGCGGGTGAGACCTGGGAGCCGACCGGGGAAGCCGAGACAACCAAACCGGCCGAGGTGGCTCCCATCGTTGGGACACTGCCGGAAGCGCCGGTAGCGGGAACTCCTCAGGCGCTGCCGGCGGTCCGCAAGCTGGCAGCCGATCTCGGTGTCGACCTGACCTCGATCGCCGGTACCGGTGCCGGCGGGCGAATCACTCGCGATGACATCCTCATGGCCGGATCGGGACCCCTCGAACGAAGGCCGATGTCACCGATCCGGCGTGTGATTGCCGAACGCCTCACGAGGTCCTGGCGGGAGATCCCCCACGTAACCACGTACGGTTCGGCCAGGGCCGAGCCGATTCTGGCGACGCGGCGCCGCTTGCTGGCGGAGGCCGAGGGACCGATGCCTCTCGAGGCCCTTTTTGTAGCGCTCATCATCCCGCTCCTCGAGGCCCACCCCGAATTCAACGCCTCGGTGGTCGGAACCGACATCTTGCTGCGCTCCCACTTCGACATCGGGATCGCCACCGATTCCCCTGAAGGCCTCATGCTGCCCGTCTTGAAGGATGCGAAGGGAAGGGACGTTCACGACCTCGCCGATGCCATCATCCGGCTGGCCAAGTCGGCCCGGTCGCGAACGCTCACCCCCGACGAGGTGCAGGGAGCGACGTTTACCGTCTCGAACATCGGCGCGGTCGGTGGGGGCTACGGAACGCCGATCATTCCATACGGAACGAGCGCCATCGTCTCGTTCGGTCGTGCCGCCGCAGAACCGGTTGTCGAGAATGGAGAAGTGGTGGCCGGGGTCGTCCTTCCAATCTCGATGTCCTACGACCACCGGATCATCGACGGATCCCTCGGACGCACTTTCATGACCGAGCTCATCGAGGCCATCGAGGGTGTGGATCGCCCATGACGACCCTTGACCTCATGCTGGCCGAGCTATCGCAGGTATTGATCATGCTCGATGACGAAGCCGATGCCGACACCCGGCTCGAGCTGGAAGCGCGGCGAGATCGCCTGCGCCAATCCCTGCGCGGGATCGACATCGACAAGCAGCGCCCGACCGCCGAACTGCTCGAGGAGCATGCCCGGCTGAATGCCCGGCTGAAGGCGGCCCGCCAGGAGCGGGTCAAGAAGGTGACGACCAAGCACCTGGGCGCCACTAAGACGGTTGGCGGCGGGGTGGTGCCGACCGAGATCAACCGGATGATCGACGAGGGGAACCGCTTTGATGAGCTCCTCGAGCGTTTCGATCACCTCACAGAAATCCTGGAGGAGCGCGACGCGCTCTGAAGGACAGTCCCCGGCCCCCGGTCCCGAGTCCCAAGTCCCGAGCCGATCAGTCCCAAGTCCCGAGGTTCTGGCTGGGGTCTGGCTATCTCATCTCTGGCGGGAGCTCTCCAATGTAAGGAAGGGTTCGGTGTCGTTCCGCATAATCGAGGCCGTATCCGACCACCCATACATCGGGAATGGTGAAACCGAGGTAGTCGATGTCGGTGTGTGCCTCGGTTCGATCCGGCTTGTGGAGCAAGGTGCACGTCTTGAGCGATGCCGGGGACCGGGCCGCCAGGAGGCGCTCCAGATATACGAGCGTGTGCCCGGTATCGACGATGTCCTCAACCAGCATGACGTGGGCGCCCTCGATGGGATGTCGGACATCCATTAGGAGACGAACGGCTTCGGCGGACTCACTCTCGCGGTCTCCGTAGCTGGAGACGGCGATGAACTCGATCCGGTGCGGGATGGTAAGGCGTCTGGCGAGATCGGACAGGAAGATGAAAGAGCCCTTCAAGACTCCGATGAGCACGAGCGTTCCTGCATCGGCATAATCGGCGTCGATCTGGGCGGCCAGCTGGTCGACCCTGGTTGCGATGTCAGAGGCAGAGATCAGTTCCGGCGGTGTGCTCATGTCTGTCACGGTAGTCATAGTCGAGGGTCAGACCGACAATCCGGTCGTGACCGTCGTCCGGGCCGGACGGCTCGTCCGGTCGAGGAGATATGGGCCGATGGCGAGAGTCAGCATGGCCAGCACGACGAGCACCGTCACGAAGACCGAAACGATGCGGAAGGTCCGCCGCTGTGCCATCGGCACGAACTCCTCGTCATGGCCGTTCGGTTCAGGCCACATCACCGCAACGGTCCGTTCAGAGCTGCCAGGGCTGCCCAGTAGCCGCCCATGCCGTGGACCCCTCCGCCGGGGGGAGTGGAGGCCGAACCGAGGAAGATCGACTCGGTGATGCGGTGTGGGCGGTGGGATATTGAGGGACGAAACAGCAAGCGGCTCCCGGCGTGCGATCCGCCGCCCACGTCGCCTCCGACCAGGTTCGGGTTCATCGACTCAAGGCGTCCCGGCGACGTGATGCTCCGGGCAAGGATCCGATCCCGGAATCCGGGAGCGAACCGTTCGATCTGGCGCTCGATTCGGTCGGTCATGTCGATATGTGAACCGTTCGGGACGTGACAGTATGCCCAGGCCACCTGCTTGCCGGCCGGGGCCCGGCTCGGATCGGCCGCACTCGGTTGGGCGAGCAGCACAAACGGGCGCTCGGGGTGGGATCCGTGGGCGACTGCTCGTTCGGCGGCGGCAACGTCCTCCATGGTCCCTCCAACGTGAACGGTTCCGGCCTCGCTTAGCGCCGGGGCCGACCAGGGAATAGGCCCATCGAGGGCGAAGTCGACTTTGAAGGCTCCCGGTCCGTACGGCCATCGCTCGAAGCGGCGGCGGGTTCGAGCGGGGAGCCGGTCGCCGGCGATCCTGGCGAGTGCAGGTGGTCCCGTTGAGAAAATTGTTGCCCGGTGGCCGGGGACATCACCCCAATCTCGCACCGGATGTGAGAGGCGGATCTCACCTCCAAGGCTCTCCAGGTACGAGGAAAGCGCTCGGGTGATCGAGGCAGCCCCCCCTTGCGGGTACTGCCAGCCGGTCGTGTGGGTGAGCGAGAGAAACAGCAGCCCGAAGGAGCTTGTGAGCAGGCGTTCGAGCGGCAGGACGGCATGAGCCGCGCACCCGGCGAACAAGGCCGGATAGGCGTCCCCGGTGGCGTGGGAGGTGAACCGGGTGGCCGGCTGGATGCCCCGAAGCGCAAAACGGGCAAGTGCGACTGGATGACGAGGCAGGCGCACCAGCGGGCCGAGCAGCGACGGTCTGAGGTGATCCCAATCCCGCACGAGGCGGCCGGCCAGCTTCCGATAGCGATCGCCGTCAGATCCCAGGCTCTCCGCCGTTTGGTCAACATCCCGGTAGGCGATGGCGGCTCTGCCCGCTTCGAGCGGCTGGCCGAACTCGGCGGCGGGGGCAATCCAAACGAGGCCGTGCTCGGCGAGCGGCAGGTCGGCCCAAGCCGGTGAGGCAAACCCGAGAGGCATGACTGCCGCCCCGAGGTCGTGGATGAATCCGGGGAGGGTGGTCTCGGCCGATCGGCAGGCTCCGCCCACCTCGTCGGTTCCCTCGAGCACCAGTACCGAGCGGCCGGCTCGCGCCAGGGTGATGGCGGCGGTCAGGCCGTTCGGCCCGGCTCCGATCACTACGGCATCGGTGGTCATTGTCTCTCGCTTTGGTAGATCTGGGAGACGGAGGCGATCCCCGCCGCCGCGAGGATATGCCATACGCCGTCCAGTTGAAACACACATCGGGAGCACCCGGTGGTCCGCCAGGCCGGCCAGCCTTCGGGTGCGCCGGCGACAAGGCCACGTAGCTTGCCCGGATGAGTATTTCCTGCCTACCGGTAGCATCCGGTACCCCCCCTCAACTCGCTCCCACCTCTCGAGGACCCCATGTCGACCGATGAGATTCTGCTCATACCTGATGCCGGCCATCCTGTGGCGCCGGGCGCCCCGGACGCTCCCGAGGCGGCTCCACCGTTTGAAGAGCCGCCTGCGGCCCCCGAGCACGAAGAGATGGAACCCCGGCGTCGCCGGCGGCCCATCTGGACTGCGGTTTGGGTCCTCGGCTTAGTAGCGGTTGGCGCGCTCGGGTGGCTTCTGCTCTCCGCGGTCCTCATGACAAGTGCCATTGAGAAGATTCCGGCCGATGCGCTCCCGAGCCTGGATGCGGTCGGGAATGGGCCTACCAACTATCTGCTCGTCGGCACCGACAGTCGAGAAGACCTCTCTCCCGAGCTGGGGGATTACTTCGGTGACTTCGGAGGAGAACGGGCCGACGTCATCATGGTGCTTCATGTCGAGGGCGGGCGGCTCCAAATGGTGAGCCTCCCGCGAGATCTCCGTGTGGACATACCCGGTCGGGGCGCCGCCCGCATCAACGCCGCCTATGCCTACGGTGGGCCCGACCTGCTGGTGGCCACGGTCAAACAGACGACCGGTCTACCCATCCACCACTACCTCGAGGTCCGCTTCGGAGATTTTGCAGGTGTCGTCGACGCTCTCGGCGGAGTCTCGGTGGAGTTTCCGTACGCTGCTCGCGACGGTAAGTCAGGGCTTTCGGTCGCAGCCGGAACCGATGTCTTGAATGGCGCCCAGGCTGTTTCCTACGTGCGGTCACGCTCATACGAGGAGCTCCGGGATGGCAGCTGGTTGGCGGTGGACCAGGGCGACATTGCCCGTACCGCCCGCCAGCAGCTCGTGGTCGACCAGCTTCTTGCCTCTGCCACTCGCCCGACCCGATTTCCGTCGCTCCCATTCGTCGCCCGCTCACTCGGCAATAGCTTGCGGGCCGATGCCGGATTGTCCACCGGAACGCTCCTGAAGTTCGGTCTGGCTGTCGCCCGGGCGGACGTGACCGAGACGGCCACGCTTCCGACCCGCAACGCTCCCTCCGGTGGCGTTGCCTACCTGGCCGCAGTCGAGCCGGATGCCACCGCCTTGCTGCAATCCTTCGCCACCGGCCAATCCATGGTGCCTGCCGGGTAGAGAGCAGGAAAAGCAGGAGGTCGAAGGAGACGAACGGACCGAGACCCGCTACCCGCTGGGGGTAGACGGCTCAGGCTCCGAACCGCTCCTCGAATCTGTGCAGCGCATGGCGCAGTTCTTGAGAAACGCTCGGCAATGGGTGAACGGGGAATGGATGGACCGCTGGTGAGGGCCCGGGCAGTGTCCGCTTGGCAGCGGCCACTCCGGCGGCGGTGGCCACCCCGATCAATCCGAGCAGCTTCAGTGTCCGTCTCATAGTGAAGGTATCGGCACGAACCACCAATATGTGGACCGAAAGCTTCTAGCCTCGCCGGATGGAGCCGGTATTCGCCTCGCCTGCTCGCCGGCTCATGTTCGGCGGGTTCCTCATGTGGGTGATGGTCGCCGCCACGGCCACCATCACCACTCTCCCTGTGCTGGCGACGTTCATCATCGAGGACTTCGGGATCAGTCGGACCCAGTTCGGAAGCATCGGTTCGGTAACGGGATTGTTGGCGGCGGTGGCCTCTCCGTTCGCCGGTCGCCTAACGGATCGCATCGGGGGCCGAAACGCTGCGGCGGTGGTTCTCGGCGGCGCGGCCGCTGCGGCCCTGCTGTTCTCGATCGCCCCGGTATTCGGAGCCATGTTCGCGGGAGCCGGGGTGGCCGCGATTACCGGGTCAGGAGGGAACCCCGGCACCAACAAACTCATCGCTGCCTTCGTCGAGCCAGGACGACGCGGCTTCATCACCGGCCTCAAGCAAACCGGGGCGCAAGTGGGGAGCTTCATCGCCGGTTTGCTGGCGCCGTGGGGGGCCAGCACCTTCGGGTGGCGTCCAACGATGGCGGCGGTGGCACTTCTGCTCGGCGTTCCGGCGCTCCTGCTGCGACGGATCGTCCCGGCCGACAGGCCCCACCCTCATGTGCGGGATCGTCCGGTCGAATCGCTCCCGATCGGCATCTGGTGGGTGACCGCCTATGGCTCCCTGCTCGGATTCGGTGGCTCGGCGACGTTCCTCTTTCCACTGTTCGTTGAGGAGAGCCTCGGCCAAACGCCCCAGCTGGCAGGGGCCGCGGCCGCTCTCCTGGGGGCAGTGGCCATCGCCGGGAGACTTCAATGGGCCAGGGTGGCTGAGCACGCCGCCAGTCCGGCACCCACCCTGGCTTTCCTGGCGGCCTTGTCGGTGGTGGCGATGGCCTTCATGCTGTGGTCGATAGAGGGGGGAATCACCTGGATGTGGGTCGGGACCATCGTGCTTGGACTGTCGTCGAGCTCGTGGACGTCGGTCGCGGCAATGGTCGTGATCGCCATTGCCGGCGCGGCGGCGGCCGGGCGGGCGTCCGGCATCGTGTGGTTTGGCTTCCTGGCTGGTCTTGGCCTCGGCCCACCCATCTACGGGTTCACCGTCGACGAGACGGGCTCCTACGCCACCATGTGGTGGTTGGCGTTTGGATCGTTCGCGCTGGCAGCCGGAGTTGCCCTCACCTGGATGCGGACGCAGCGCCGGGCTCGGTTTGTCAGTCCCCCCGGCTGAGCCGGGGGAAGGTACCGCTCGCCGGAGGCGAGGGGTAGGGGGGAGGCATGCCCTACTGCGCCGAGATGTCTCCGTAGAGGTCGGGGCGTCGATCGCGATAGAACGCCCAGTGCCGTCGCACCTCCTCGATGAGCCCCATGTCGAGGTCGCGTACGACTACCTCATCGGCAGTGTCGGAGGCTGCTTCGCCGATGAGTTGGCCCCGCGGGCTGGCAAAGTATGAGGAGCCGTAGTAGTCGGTGTCGGTCAGGCCTTCGGCTCCCACCCGGTTGATGGCTCCCACGAAGTACTCGTTCGCCACTGCCGCCGCCGGCTGTTCCAACTGCCACAGGTAGCGGGAATGGCCGCGGGTGGTAGCGGAGGGGTTGAAGACGATCTTGGCGCCTTTCAGACCGAGGACCCGCCAACCCTCGGGAAAGTGGCGGTCGTAGCAGATGTAGACGCCGATTCGCCCGACGGCGGTGTCGAAGACGGGGTATCCGAGGTTGCCGGGGCGGAAGTAGAACTTCTCCCAGAATCCTTCGACCTGGGGGATGTGGGTCTTGCGGTAGATGCCGAGAAAGGATCCATCGGCATCGATCACCGCCGAGGTGTTGTAGAACGTCCCCTCGTCAACCTTCTCATAGATCGGGACTACCAGCACCATCTCCGTCTCTTTGGCCAACGCGATCATGCGCTGGATCGTCGGGCCGGATGGAATCTCCTCGGCCTCGTCGTAGTACTGGGGGTCCTGCACGTTACAGAAGTACGAGGTGTTGAAGATCTCCTGGAAGCACAGCACCTGCGTGCCCTGGGCGGCGGCGTCGCGGGCGTATCCAATGTTCTTGTCGACCATCGACTCCTTGTCGCCGGTCCACTCGGACTGGATGACGGCGGCGCGCACGATGCTGCTCATGAGTGGTGCTCCTCAGGTTCGGTACGGTGATCATACGGATGGCGCCTCAAGTCGTCCACCATCGCCGCCGACCTCCAGGGATGCCTGTCGACGACTACTCTGCACAACCTCAGGGAGGTCGAACCGTGCCGAGGTATCTCACCGTTGCCGCTGCCCAGATGGGCCCGATCCAGCGCGCCGACACGCGTGAAGACGCCGTCGAGCGGCTCATCTTCCTGCTGCGGGACGCCGCCGCCCAGAACGCCGAGTTCGTCGCCTTTCCCGAGTTAGCGCTCACCACATTCTTCCCTCGTTGGATCCTGCCGATAGAAGAGGCCGACGAGTTCTACGAAACCGAAATGCCGAATGCCTTCACCCAGCCGCTGTGGGACGAGGCCCTTCGCCTCGGCGTTGGCTTCGCGCTCGGGTATGCCCTCAAGACCGAAGACGGCCACCGCTACAACGTCTATCACATGGTCGACAAGACGGGCCAAACAGTCGGCGTCTACCGCAAGGTGCACATCCCGGGCCACAACGAGTTCGAACCGTGGCGGCTGTTTCAGCACGCCGAGCGGCGCTATTTCGAGCCCGGCGACGAGTTTCCGGTCTGGAATGCCTTCGGGGCAACGGTCGGCATGGCCATCTGCAACGATCGTCGCTGGTCGGAGACCTACCGGGTCATGGGGCTGCAGGGCGTCGAGCTCATCGTCATTGGCTACAACACTCCCTTGCATTACGCCCCGGACCCGACTCAGACGCCGCTTCAGTCCTTTCACAACCACCTCGTCATGCAGGCCGGCGCCTATCAGAACGGGACCTACGTGATCGGAGTCGCTAAGGGAGGGGTCGAAGAAGGCGTCGAGTCATTGGCGCAGTCGGCCATCATCGCCCCCTCGGGTCAGATCGTGCGCCAGGCAGTGACGACGGGCGACGAGGTGGTGGTGGCCCGTATCGACCTCGATCAAACCAAGTTCTACAAGGGCACCTTGTTCGACTTCGAGCGCTATCGGGTCCCCGCCGCCTACGAGAGCATCGCCAGGGCCGGTGTCGAGGCCGAGATCGAAATCCTCGATCTGGCCGAGGTCATGCCAGAAGACCCCGAGTTCAACTAGGGCCGCCTCTACGTCGGGGCCCGGCTACTCGATGGCTAGAGCTTCTCAACGATCGTCTTTTCGGCCAGGTACTGGCGCAAGTAGTACGGTCCTCCGGCTTTGACCGTGGTCCCGGACAACCGCAAGCCGCCGAAAGGCTGGAGTCCGACGAAGGCGCCGGTGATCTTGCGGTTCAGATAGAGGTTGCCCACCTCGAACTCGCGCTTGGCCCGGTCGAGGCGGTCCCGCTCGGCCGAGATCAAACCACCGGTGAGGCCGAACAACGTATTGTTGGCAATGTCGAGGGCATCGTCGAAGTCGCGAGCTTTGATGATCGAAACGACCGGCCCGAAGATCTCTTCCTGGGCAAGTTGCGAGTCGGGCTCGACATCGGCGAAGACGGTAGGAGTCACGTAGTGGCCGCCGTCTGGCCCGGCAGAGCCGCCGGCCAGTAATCGGGCGGTCTGCTTGCCGACGTCGATGTAGTGCAGGCTCTTGTCCTTGGCCCGTTCGTTGATGAGGGCGCTGAAATCGGGGTTCTCGTCGGCCGGACCAATCTGGAGCTCCGATGCCAGCGCCACGAATCGCTCGACCAGCTCGTCGTGAATGTCGCCGACCGCGATCAAGCGGCTCATCGCCGAGCACTTCTGCCCACCAAACCCGTATCCGCTCGCCACTGCCATGCGGGCGGCGTAATCGAGATCGGCAGTTTCGTCGACGATGAGGGCATCCTTGCCGCCCATCTCCAGACCCACCTTCTTGATCCAGAGCTGTCCCGGATGCACCGCGGCAGCCCGCTCATTGATGCGAATACCGGTGGTGAGCGAACCGGTGAAGTTGATGAAGCGGGTGCGGGGGTGATCGACGAGGTAGTCGCCGATCTCGGCGTCGGCGCCCGTCACCAGGTTGAACACGCCCGGCGGGAAGCCCGCCTCCTCGGCGCATTCGATGAACTTCTGGGCAACGATCGGGGTGTCGGGGGACGGTTTGAGAACGAGCGTGTTGCCTACCACGGCCGGTCCGACTGCCATGCCGGCGAAGATGGCGAGCGGAAAATTCCACGGAGAGATGACGGCTCCGGTCCCGAGTGGCACGAGTGTGCTCGTGTTGGATTCACCGGGGCTCGGGTAGGTCTCATGCTCGCCGGCCAGGCCGGGTGCCTGATAGGCGTAGTACTCGCAGAAGTCGATGGCCTCGGCCACATCGGCGTCGGCCTCGGCATAGTTCTTGCCTGCCTCGAAGGTCATCCAGGCGGCCAATTCGAACCGGCGGCGGCGCATGACGTCGGCCAGGCGCCGAACCAGACTGATCCGGTCGTCCATCGACTGTGCCGACCAGGGCCGGAAGGCGTCCCAGGCGGCTGTCAGGGCGAGGTCGATCTCTGTCGGCCCGCCCTTGGCCGAGCGCCCGATGAGCTCGGAAGTGCGGCCCGGGTTATGTGACTCGATCCACTGTCCGGTCTCGAGCTTGTCGCCACCAATAGTGAGCGGATAGTCGGCCCCGAGCCTTCCCTGTACCTCGGTCAGCGCCGTCCGGTAGGTCTCCACGTTGCCGGGAACGGTGAAATCGGTCAGGGCTTCATTGGTGAAAGTCACAGTTGCCTCCTTGCTCCAGAGGCTAACTCAGTCCCCCCGCGGAGTGGGGGGAAGGCGAACCCCGCCGGGTTCGGCCGCTCGCCGGAGGCGAGGGGTAGGGGGGTTCTCCATCGCCATCGGGGGAAACCGCTTCGGGAGCTATTGTCCCCACTCATGATCCACGACGACCACCCGTTTCAAGAGCTCCCGGCCGACCGCGATCCGGTGCGCCAGTTTCGCGGCCGGCTCGTGGCGCCGGTCACGGTGGTCACGGCAGGTGAGGAGGGGAGCGAGGCGGCCCTAACAGTTTCCTCGCTCATGGTCGCGGAAGGTGAACCGTCCTCAGTCATCGCCCTCATCGGGACAAACACCGACCTGTGGGACGCCATCGCGGCCTCGCGGCGTTTCGTCGTGCACATCCTCGAGGGTTCCAGGCGAGACGACGCCGATACCTTCGCGGGCATCCGTCCCCGCCCCGGAGGCGTGTTCGCGGGCGTAGCCGTCGAGCACACGGAGTGGGGCCCGGTGCTAAGCGATTCGGCCAACCGGGTTTTCTGCAGCCTGGCCTCTTCAATCGAATTGCCCTTCCACCATCTGGTCGAAGGCCAGATCGAGAGGGTTGAGGTTGCCGACCTCGACGACCCCGCCATCTACTACCGGGGCGACTACCGAAAGCTGGAAGGCAGGTAGCGGGCACGGGCTGGTTGGCGGTGGCGGTAGCCGGTGGGCTCGCTACATCGCCTTTCGTAGCGCTGCAGACAGATTGCCGTTGTTCGAGACGTGGACCTCGGCCAGGCCTAGCCAATCAGCCATCAGGCGGAGTTCGGCGGCCAGTTCCGATGCAACCCGGATGGGATCTTGACCCTCCTCCAGGAACGTTCCCAACGCCCGCAGAACCCCGGCCCTGCGATCGGCTTTCAGGTCGACGCGGGCCACGATCTCATCATCCAGGAGGAACGGATACACGTAGTACCCGTATTGGCGTTTGGGTTCTGGCACGTAGATCTCGATGCGGTAGTGGAACCCGAACAGCCGCTCGGTCCGCTCCCGGAACCAGACGACCGGATCGAATGGCGACAGCAGCGCCCGGCCGGTGATCCGGCGCGGCAAGACGGCATCGGGATGGAGGTAGGCGGGTTGATTCCAACCTTCAACCCCGACCTCCTCCAATTGTCCGGCCGCTACGAGTTCGGCCAGGCGCGGCTTGACATGGGTGATCCGGTAGTAGTCGGCGAAGTCGGCCAGGGTCCCGACGCCGTGGGCGCGGGCGCCCCGCAGCAGCATCTCGCGCTGGGCGTCTTCCTTGCTCAGCTCACGGCTGAGCAGCTCACGAGAGAAGACCCGCTCTGGCAGGTCGTAGATCGACACGAAATTGCGGGTGCGGCCCCGGATGGTCAGCCGGCCGGTCACATACAGCCAGTCGAGCGCCACCTTGCCCCGCCCGTGGCCCCACCAGGGCCCGGTCCGGCTGCCCGGGTCGGAGAGATCTGAAACGGTGAGCGGACCGCGCTCGGCCACCTCCTCATACACCTGCTCGAAGTACTCGGGATGCTTATCGAGCTCGGTTCTTGTCCGCGGATATTGCTTGCGGCCGCCCATGCGGTGCCGGAGCATGGGGAGGTCGGCGGTCGGCATGACCGAGGCGACGTGGCCGAGATACTCGAACATCTCCGGTCCATTTATCCATTCGTCGAGGGCAGCCCGGTCGTAGGAGCCGAGGCGGGAGAAGACCGGCATGTAGTGGGCCCGGACGGCCACATTGACCGAATCGAGCTGGAGCAGGTTCATACGATCGAGGACCCGCCGGAAGTGGCGGACGTCGATGCGGCCGGTTGGACGCGGCTCTCCGAAGCCCTGAGCTGCCAGGGCTATGCGGCGGGCCTGGGGGAGGGTCAGAGTTCTCATGGACCGCAGCTACGCTACTCCGATGACCAGCGACACCCGGCGGGTGTGGCTTACGACCCTCGGCTGTGCCAAGAACCAGGTCGACTCCGACAAGCTCTCCGCCGTTCTCGAAGAATCCGGCTACACGGCTGCCTCGTCCATCGACGAAGCAGACGTGGTGATGGTCAACACCTGCGCGTTTATCGAGGCCGCCCGAGAAGAGTCGGTCGACACGATCATCGACCTGGAGACGGCCAAACGAGACGACGCCAAGCTCGTCGTCCTCGGCTGCATGGCCCAGCGATTCGGCATGCAGGTGACCGAGGCCTTCCCGCAGGCCGATGCCGTTCTCGGGCTAGACCGCTACGGCGAGCTGGTGGGAACGCTCGACCGGCTCACCGGCTGGCAGCCGATCCGACTCACACAAAGTCCCATGGACATCCTCTACACGATTCGGCGGCCAACGCTTTCCACACCGTATGCGTACGTGAAGGTGGCCGAAGGCTGCGACAAGCCATGCACGTTCTGTGCCATCCCGCTGATCCGCGGCAAGCAGCGCTCGCGGCCTCCGGTCAACATCCGCGACGAGATCGTTGAGTTGGCTTCGGCGGGCGCCCGCGAGGTCGTGCTGGTCGCCCAGGACCTGGCCGCCTACGGACGTGACATCGGTGCCCCGGGCGGAATCGAAGACCTGGTGCGGTTCGTGTCCGACGTTGACGGCGTTGAGTGGATCCGCCTGCTCTATCTGTATCCGCGGGAAATCCGTCCGGCGCTCATTGCCGAGATTGCATCGAATCCCAAGCTCGTGCCGTACTTCGACTTGAGCCTTCAGCATGCCAGTGGCGAGCTACTGAGAGCCATGAAGCGGCCCGGAGACGGGGTGCGCCATCTCTCCTTGATCGCCGACATCCGGGCGGCGGCTCCCGAGGCGGCCACTCGCTCGAGTTTCATCGTCGGGTTTCCCGGCGAGACCGATGCCCAGGTTGAGGAGCTGGCCGATTTTCTTCAAGAGGCCCGCCTCGACTGGGCCGGATTCTTCCCGTATTCGGCTGAGGATGGGACCCCCGCCGCCGATCTGCCCGATCGGGTCGATCCGGACGTGGTCTCCGAGCGACTCAGATACCTCATGTCGATCCAGGAGGAGATTACGGCCGAGGCGAATGAAGCCACCGTGGGCAAGACCTTGCGGGTCCTCGTCGACGGTCTCGAAGACGGGCGGCCCTACGGTCGCTCCTACCGCGAGGCTCCCGAGATCGACGGGGTTATCGAATTCGACACCGGCAAGCCGGGCGACTTCGTACAGGTAGAGATCGATGCCTCATACGGGAGTGAGTTAGCGGGGACCGTCGTTGGCTAGGACCCGCCGGCTCGGTCAGCGCCTCGGGTCCTGGTGGCGGACGGTTCGGTCGGGGTCTGGCCCATTCGAGGCAGTCGAAGGCTTCCTGTCCGATCATCCGGGCGCCTACCGGCACGACGCTGCCCGGGAGGCGAAGCTCGGGTTCTCGTTTGCGCCCGGGGGGTCTCTCATCCGACAATGAGGTACCTATGAACGTAGAAGTCATCGCCATTGGGACCGAGCTCCTGCTCGGCCAGATCATCAACACGAACCTCGCCACCATCGGGCAGGCGCTGGCCGAGGCCGGCCTCGACACCTATCGCCAGGTCGTGGTCGGCGACAATCTCGAGCGGCTCGCCGAGGCCATCCGGGAGGGCCTCGCCCAGTCAGACGCCATCATCCTTACCGGCGGCATCGGTCCCACGCAGGATGACATCACCCGGGAGGGAATCTGCGCCGCCACCGGGCTGGCGATGTCATACGACGAGGAGTACGCCGCTCATCTCGAGGAGTGGTGGGCGACGCGTGGCCGGGAGATGCCCTCCACCAACTACAAGCAAGCCGAGCATCCGGCCGGGGCCGTTCTCATCCCCAACCCGAAGGGGACTGCTCCCGGCCTCGACCTCGATGTCAACGGCAAGCGGATTTTCGCGATGCCCGGGGTTCCGGCCGAGATGGCAGTGATGCTGGCCGACCACGTCATCCCGGCGCTCGTTGCCCTAGACGGCGGCGAGGCAGCCGTGCTGAAGAGCCGTGTGCTTCGCTCATACGGGATGTCCGAATCCAGAGTTGCCGAACTGCTCGGTGACCTGTTCGACGAGGGAACCAACCCCACAATGGCGTTCCTGGCTTCGGCCGGGGAGATCAAAGTGCGATTGACGGCGAAGGCGCCGACCGCCGAAGAGGCAGACAGGCTGATCGCCCCGGTGGAGGCCGAGGTCCGAAGCCGGCTCGGGACGGTCTTCGGGGTAGACGACGAAACCCTGGAGAGGCTCATTTTCGATGCGCTTGACGAACGGGGCTGGACGATCGGCACGGCCGAATCGGCCACCGGCGGGATGATCGTCGCCCGCCTGACTGCCGTGCCGGGTGCGTCTGACTATGTGCGGGGGAGCGTCGTCTCCTACGCCACCGAAGTGAAGGAGCAGGTACTCGGTGTCCCGGCGGAGATCCTGGCGGCCGGAGTGGTGAGCGAGGAAACCGCGCTGGCGATGGCGGCCGGAGCGAGAGAGGTTTTGCGAGCCGATGTGGCAGTCGCCGTCACCGGTTCGGCCGGCCCCGGCCCCCAGGAACGCGAGGTCGGCACCATGGTGGTGGCAGTAGCCACTCCCGAGGACGCCCGTGCCCGCACCTTTCGCATGCCCGGCGACCGCGAACGAGTCCGCACTTACACCACCACCGCCGCCCTCCACCTGGTTCGCCTGGCGGTAACGGGGGAGTGGTGGACGTGAATTGGATCCACAATCGCTATTGCGCCTCAGACAAGTGGAAGAAACTCATGGCCGGTGAAGTGTTCCCGTGGGTGCTGGCCGACCTTGAGCTGGACGGTCCGGTGCTCGAGCTCGGTCCGGGCCCTGGGATCGTGACCGAAGCGCTTGTCCGATATGGAGTGAAGGATCTCACGACGCTCGAAATCGAGCCTGCCGCGGCGGAATCCCTTCGAACCCGGTTCGGTGATGAGGTCCGGGTGGTGACCGGCGATGCCGCCGACATGCCGGTTCCCGACGGAGCCATGGCAGCTGTTGTGTCGTGCACCATGTTGCACCACGTGCCGACCGTCGCCGGTCAGGACGCCATTCTGCGCGAGTCGTTTCGGGTGCTACGCCCGGGCGGGGTTCTGGCCGGAAGCGACTCCCGCACGAGCTTCCGCCTGCGGGTCTTCCATCTGAACGACATATTCAATCCCGTCGATCCCTTCACGTTGGAGGAGCGCCTACGAGGCGTAGGATTCGGTTCGGTCGACGTCGATGCAGTAAACGGCCGCTTCCGATTCCGCGCCGTCAAGACCTGAGATCGTCTCAATCAGGGACGGAGCGGTTGCTTCTTCTTGATGGGCGGGCGCCGGGCAACGGGTAGCGGTCACCGAAGGCCCTCAACCCCCAACCAATCTCGCGCTTCAGTACTTCTCGGGCACAAACGTCTGATCCGACAGGGGCGGGCGCACGTATGCTCCGCTGTCCTGGCGGGGCGGTAGCTCCAGCCGGGGCCGGGTCACGTCCTGGTAGGGGATTATCGAGAGAAGATGGGTGATCGCGTTGAGCCGGGCCCGGCGCTTGTCGTCGGCGTCGACCACAAACCATGGGGCCTGCTTGATGTCGGTGTGGGCGAACATCTCGTCCTTGGCCTTGGAGTAGTCCAACCAGCGCCGGCGTGACTCGAGGTCCATGTCGCTCAGCTTCCAGCGTTTCTTGGGATCGTGGATGCGGCCCTGGAACCGCTTCTCCTGCTCCTCGTCGCTCACCGAGAACCAATACTTGATGAGGATGATGCCCGAGCGCACCAACATGCGTTCGAACTCGGGGCAGGTGCGCATGAACTCCTGGTATTCCTCGTCGGTGCAGAAACCCATGACTCGCTCGACCCCAGCCCGGTTGTACCAGCTGCGGTCGAACAGCACCATCTCGCCGGCGGCGGGCAGATGGGGGGTGTAGCGCTGGAAGTACCACTGGGTCTTTTCCTTCTCAGTCGGAGTGCCGAGGGCAATCGTGCGTACCACGCGGGGATTGAGCCGCTCGCTGATGCGCTTGATCACGCCTCCCTTGCCGGCTGCATCGCGGCCCTCGAAGATGACTACAACCTTGAGGCCTTCCTGCTTGATCCACGCCTGCAACTTGGCGAGCTCAATCTGTAGCTGCGCCAGCTCCCCCTCGTAGAACTTGTTCTTCAGCTTGCTCTGCTTGTTGATATAGCGCTCTTCGATAGTCATGCCCTCAACCTACAGGATTTGCGGCCGACCGGCCCAGTCGGTCGGGCGCGCGAGACTTCTCCTGTGGCACGAACCGACGACACCGTCCGGCGGGTATTCATCGCCGTCGACATCGATGACGAGACCAGGCACGGCCTGGCCGCCCACCTGGCCGCCGCTCTCGACGGTGACGGTCTGCCGGGATCGGCTCCGCCGCCTACCAACTGGCACATGACCCTCAGGTTTGTCGGCAAGGTCGACCAGTTGGCTTTCGAGACCGTCCTCGCCAGGCTCGATGAAGCCAACCTCGGTCCGCCGTTTGACCTAGGCTTCGGTGGCTTGGGTGCCTTTCCCCGGCCCGGCCGGGCCACCGTGCTCTGGCTGGGAACCGCCGACGGCTCAGACGCGCTCGACGACACCGCCACCGCGGTCGAGGAGGCCGTTGTTCAGGCCGGGCTTATGCCCGAGGAACGGCCCTTCCATTCCCACCTGACCCTCAGCCGGATCCGACCGCCTGAGGACGTCCGGAATCTCATCGACGCAGTGCCGCCGTTCCCACTCCGACAAGCCGTCGAGAGGATCACCGTGTTCGAGAGTGTCCTCGGACGTGGTCCGGCGGCGTACGTGCCGCTGGAAACGTTCCCGCTGGCCTAAGCCGTTTGGAACACCGAGAGGATGTTGCCTTCGCTGTCGATGAACCAGGCGCCCTTCAACCCGTTGGGAAGCGTGGCGATACCATCAACCGTCTTCAGTTCGTCGAAGTCGTAATCCTGGAACTCGACCCCATTTGCCTTCAGACCGGCCACAACGGCCTCGATATCGTCGACCTGCCAACCGGCCGCCGTCGCCTGATTAGTCCCGGCGAAACCAGACGGGTACAGCAGGAAGCGGGTTCCGCCGGTGTCGTAGAAAACGCCTCCGTCGCCGCTTTCCTCGGCCGGCTCTAAACCGAGCTTGTCGCGGTAAAAGGCTTTGGCGCGTTCAATATCCGATGCCGGTAAAGACGCCTGGAGTGCGTAGTTGGCGAGCATGATTCCTCCCTAAGGTTGCTGCCGATCCCCGAACCGTACTCGCTGCGGCCATCGGCTGGGGGCTATCGGCGGTGGGAGGCGTTCGGTGGCTCAGTCGAAGAGTTCCCCATGCAGGCGCAGCGCATACCGATCGGTCATTCCGGCTACGTAGTCGATCACCTGGTTCAGATCGCTTGCTTCCGGGTTCCGGTAGGTGTCGGGAATCTCGGTTGGATTGGCGAGGAAGTAGTCGACGAGAGCGTGGATGACGGCGAACACCCGGTGCTTGTGCTCCTCGGTTTCCGGGCGCAGGTACACCCGGCTGAACATGAAGTCACGGAGTTCGTTCATGACCTCGAGGCAATCGGCCTCCATGGCCACTACCCCGGTGGCGACCGATTCTTCGATGACGGCCTCGATCATGGCGGAAATCCACGGACTACCCGCTTCGCCGAACCGGGCGACGGCGGCCTCGGGGAGGTCGTCCTCGGCGATGATCCCGGCCCGAATGGCATCGAGCACGTCGTGAGTGAGGTAGGCAATCCGGTCGGCGAACCGGCATACCATGCCTTCCGCAGTGGCGGGGGCAGGATCGACCTTCCACGAGTGGGCGCGGATGCCGTCGAGCACCTCCCAGGTGAGGTTGATGGGCTCGAGCACCTGGAAGATACGGAGCCCCTGCTGGGAGTGGAGCCACTCAGAATCGACGTAAGCGGTGAGGGCGTCCTCCCCGGTGTGGCCGAACGGGGCGTGGCCGACATCGTGGCCCAGGCAGATCGCCTCGGTCAGTGTCTCGTTCAGGCTCAGGAACGTGGCGATGGAACGGCCGATCTGGGTGACCTGCAGCGTGTGAGTGAGGCGGGTCACGAAGTGATCGCCTTCCGGATCGATGAAGACCTGGGTCTTGTGTTTCAGGCGCCGAAACGCCTTGGAGTGGAGAATCCGATCCCGGTCACGCTCAAAGGCCGTGCGATAAGGATCTGGCGGTTCCTCGACCACCCGCCCCCTGGAGCGATTCGACTGGGTAGCTGCCGGCGCCAATAGCTCAGCCTCGAGGCGTTCTGCCTCCCGGCGAGTCCGCCGCTTGAACTCCACTAGCTCTCGGTGGGCGGTCGGCGGTGGCCGGTGGGCTCGCGCACCTAGACGATCCGTTCCCTGACTCGTGAGCTCAGGTAGTCCATGCTGGCAACCACGATTGCGATGGCCAACATGTTGACCGAAGCAGCCCGGTAGTTGAGCAGGCGGATGTTCTGCTGCAGCAGGAAGCCGATACCCCCGCCGCCCGCAAATCCGATGATGGTGGACATGCGCACATTGATGTCCCACCGGTAGAGCGTGAAGGAGATGTAGGGGGGAACGATCTGCGGGACCACTGCATACACGATCGTCTGGAGCCGGTTGGCGCCGGTGGCCTTCACTGCCTCGAGTGGCCCTTCCATAATGCTTTCCACCTGCTCGGAGTAGAGCTTGGCGAGGGCAGCCACGGTGTGCAGGGCCAGCGCGAGTGAACCGGCGAACGGTCCGAGGCCGACCCACACCACGAACACGATCACCATGATGAGCGGTTCGATCGAGCGGATGGCGTTGAACACGGTGCGGGCGAGGTAGTAGATGGTCAGGCCGATCCCCACCTGCTCCTTGCGATAGGCGCGCATCGCCAGGAAGAGGCCAAACAAGGCACCCACCGCGGCCGGAACCCACGTGATCTTCATCGGATCGGTGATCTGGTAGAGCCAGCCGATGCCACGGGCGATGAGAACCGCGATGATCGCCCCTGCCACAGCGGCGAGCGGCAAGGTGGCGTTTCGTATCACGTTGGCCGGCACCCTGGCCTTGAGCCATGTGCCGAGGCGTCCCGCCAGGCTCATGAGCGTGCCGGCGGTGATGAGCGCCGTGGTCACCGCGATGATGGCTTCGAGAACGTCGCCGTTTGACGATAGGAAGGAGCCGATGAAATCAAAGAACCCGCCGTGCTCTTCGAGCCAGTCCCCGAAACTGATCAATAGGTTGGATACCAGATACAGCAACAGGATTCCGGCGACGGCCACTCCCGCCGTCACTGCGCCGCGGGCAGCCTTCTCCTGTGATGTGGGTGGTGTTTCCTCGAGCGGAGGGTAGGCCCAACGCAGCGCTATCCACATGAGGACCGGGAGCAGGATCGCCCCGCCGATGACGAGAAAGTCGCTCTCGATGAGCCGTTCGGACACATCCCGGGCCAACCTGGCCGCCAGGATCCCCACCCCGATGCCAATGGGTAGGGCCAGCATCTGCAGCGCCAACTTGATGACCGGAGTGCTGACGTCGCGCATCAGGTTGCGGGCAGCCAGGAAACTCATGGGCACGGCAATGAACACGCCAAGCGTCGTGGCGAGAAGGGCGAGGAACACCGTCTCGATGATGCGCTCCCACGTGTCCGTGGCGGCCTTGCTGATGCGGGGTGAGGTCACGGTGATCGGTTCCCCGGTGTCGTCATCGACTTCGCCGGTATCAACTTGCACGCGGTTGAAGATGGTTCCGATGTTCTCTCGCGTCACCGCCCGGATGGTCTGCGGCTCGGTCTCGGCTCGCTCGCGAGTGTCGACGGTAACGGTGAACGTGCCATCTTCGTCTGTCTGGAAAGTGTCGAGCCGCAACTCGAGATTGCTCCCGGGTGGGACCTGGTAGAGCGTTCCGCGAGCGTTACCAGAGAAGTTGAAGCCGCTCACGTTGATGTCCACGCCGGGTTCGCCGCACGCCGGTGAAACCACGATGTGGCGTGAGTTGGGATCGGGTGCCGGAGGGGTGAATCCGCCATTGGGACAGGGGAGGAGGATGGCGGCGTCCGTATTGGTGGGAATCCTCTCGTAGGTGATGAGGTCGGGGCGGGCCAGTTCGCGGATGACTCGCACGAGCTGGGTCCGACGGGTCTCGGACCGGATCTCGTCGAGGTCCACGTCGGTGACCTCGTACCCGAACGCGTAGATCATCGTTCCGAGGATGATGATCAGCGCCAGGAAGAGTGACCGGCGGCCCGACCGGCGTGGCCGTTGCCCGGGCTCGGTCGGTTCACCGTTTTCGACGGGGCGGACTTCCGTGTCAGCCAACGCGCTCTGCCTCCTGTCCGTAGATTTCCTGGAAGCGGGCATCGTCGATTTCAGAGGGCGGGCCTTCAAACACCACCTTGCCCTCGTTGAGGGCGATGGCTTGATCGGCGTAGCGGTGGACGAGGTCGAGGAAGTGGAGGCTGCACAGCACCGTCACACCGTCCTCGTCGTTGATGAGCTCGAGGTAGCGCATGATGCTGTGGGCCAGCACCGGGTCGAGGCTGGCGACCGGTTCGTCGGCGAGGACCATCTCGGGCTCCTGCATGAGGGCCCGGGCAACCCCGACTCGCTGCTGCTGGCCGCCGCTCAACTCGTCAGCGCGCTGATTGGCTTTCTCGAGGAGACCGACCCGTTCCAGCTGGGTGTGGGCTCTGGCGATTTCCTGCTTGGGGAAGCGGTTGATGATTGCCAGGGCGGGGTTTACATAGCCGAGGCGGCCCTGGAGAACATTGGTGATGACCTTTGATCGGTGAACGAGGTTGAAGTGCTGGAACACCATGCCGATTCTCCGGCGAATGCGCCGCATATCCTCTTGCGATGCCGTGGTGATGTCGACGCCGTTCCAGGTGATCCGTCCTTCGGTTGGCTCGATGAGCCGGTTGATGCACCGCAGCAGCGTCGACTTGCCGGAACCGCTCAGACCGATGACGGCGAGGAACTGCCCATCGGGAACCTCGAAACTGACGTCGTCGAGAGCGAGTGTCCCGCCCTCGTAGATCTTGGTGAGGTGTTCTACCTTGAGCATATCGACCTGATCTCGCCCCTTCTTGGCCTGGGTCGGAAACGTGGGTCGAACCGTGCCGATTGCACGGTTCGACCCACTGATTCCGAGTTACTTAGTCCTCGATCGAGTAGTCGAGGAGGTCCACGATTTCACGCAGGCTGTCGTACTCCGAGTCGACGGCCGGGTCGATGCCCGTCCAACCGTAGAAGTCCTGGTTGCCGATGGACTCGGCCCAGGCGTCGGTCGCCGAGAACGCCAGGAGGGCTTCCTCGATCTGCGCCCGCACGTCGGCCGGGAAGTCCGGGCCAAACGACAACGTGTCATTCGGGATCTCGGGGGAGATATCCAGGATCTTCAGCTTCTGGATGACATCCGGGGCGTCGGAGCGGGCACTGGCGCGGGCGTCGAGCACTCGCCACTGGGCGTCTTCGGTTCCGCAGAACAACCGGCTGCCTTCCTCGTTCGGGGCGCAAGTGTCCACGATGTCATCCGGAATATCCGGCGCATCGCCGACTGCCCAGTCGAAGGCGGGGGTCAGCGGCGGGCTGAAGAACGTCGTGGCAAAGTCGGCTTCACCGCGATACACGGCCAGGGCCGCCTGCGGATGTCCGCCTGCCTCAACCTGCTCACCGGGCTCGATGCCGGCCTCGGAGAACATCAGGGTCGGGACCATGAATCCGGAAGTCGATCCGGCGTCCGGGTAGGCCCATGACTTGCCTGCCAGGTCGGCGATGCTCGTGATGTCGCTGTCGCGTGGGACCAGGATCTGGGCCCAGTAGACCGACCAACCGAACCGGACTGCCTTGAAGGACACATTCACGCCGCAGCGATTGCTGGCAAGAACATATCCGAGCCCGGGGATGAAGCCCATCGTATTGTCAGGCGAGGCGCACATCTCTTCGATGGTCGCCGCGTAGGACGTCGGGACGGACACTTCGAAGCTGAGCCCGGTGGCTTCCTCGAGTGCCGCCTGCATGATCTCACCGCCGGTGGTGATGATGTCTGCTTCAACCGATGGTACGAACAGCACCTGGATCGGATTCTCCGGGCTTCCTACCGCCGGAGGCGGTTCGGTGGTGGTCGTCGTTGCCGGTGCTGTGGTTGTGGTTGTTGTTACCTGTGCTGCCGTCGTGGTGGTTGTGTCATCACCAGCATCGTCACCGCCACAAGCGGCAGCGACCATCGCCAGAACGGCGAACAGCGCTAACAGTTTTCTTAATCTCATAATCGCCTCTACTCCTTATCTTCCGCGGAGGCCTCGCGTAGGCTACTCCGCTGATTTGAGAGCTCGTCGACAAGCCGCTCGAACTCCTCCCAGTCGTGAACATCATGCACACCCGGCACCGGATCGTTCCAGGGCCGAACGTATCTGCACATTTGGGACTCTCTTCGGTGGTCGTGAATGGCTTCGATCTGATAGGGCGCGTCGTCCAGGTACACATCGCACGGGACCGGCCATTTCGGATCGTGCATACCGACGATGTGGACTTCCCGGGTGGGGAGCTTACGGTCGGCGATCCAGGCGAACGTGTCGGCGACCGCCCAGGTTGGTTTGGCGGTGATGATGACGATGTCGTGGTGGGCGGCGAGGCGTTCGAGCGCCGGGACCGCACCCGCGTGGGTTTCGAGGTGGCGGAACAGGCTCCCGTTCCCGAAGTCCTTCGCCCACTCCCAGAAGGCCTCCATGTCGGTGAAGTGGGTGAGCGGTTCGATGCCCTCCCAGGTCGTGACTGCATTGAGGGGGATGGATGCGCCGAATTCGGCGTTGTACTGGTCGATCCAGCCCTTGTTGAAGTCGCTGACCACTCCGTCGAGGTCGATTCCGAGCCGCATGGGACAAGTCTATGGCGGAGCGCGATTTCGAAGCGCAATCCTTGCGACCGAACACGTGTTCGGGTAGCGTACGGGGCGTTGTACAGATAGACTTACACGCCTGTAGTTCTCGGGTACGGCCCGAGGGTGCAGTTTGTGTCACAGGCAGCATGTACCTTCGGAGACAGTTGACCTGGAAGAGGAAAGGGAACACCAAGTGGAGCAAGACAAAGCCCTCGACATGGCCGTGTCGCAGATCGAGAAGCAGTTCGGCGTCGGCGCCATCATGAAGATGGGTGAAGGCGCCATCCGGAATGTGAGAGCGATTCCGACCGGTGCCCTTTCCCTCGACATCGCCCTCGGTATCGGCGGAGTGCCTCGTGGTCGGATCGTTGAGATATTCGGTCCGGAGAGTTCGGGAAAGACGACCCTGGCCCTCCACGTCGTGGCCGAAGCTCAGCGCAACGGAGGCATTGCCGCCTTCATCGACGCCGAGCATGCGCTCGACCCCGTCTATGCCAAGGCGCTCGGAGTCGATGTCGACGAGTTGTTCATCTCCCAGCCCGACACAGGCGAGCAAGCCCTCGAGATTGCCGCCATGGTCGACCGCTCCGGCGCCCTCGATGTGGTGGTCATCGACTCGGTGGCCGCCCTCGTGCCCCGCGCCGAGATCGAAGGCGAGATGGGCCAGAGCCACGTCGGCCTGCAGGCCCGGCTCATGTCCCAGGCGCTCCGCAAACTGGCCGGCACCATCAACCGCTCAGACACCACCGCCGTCTTCATCAACCAGCTGCGCGAGAAGATAGGGGTAATGTTTGGCTCGCCCGAAACCACCCCCGGTGGCCGGGCGCTCAAGTTCTACGCATCCACCCGCATTGACATCCGTCGTATCGAGTCCATCAAGGACGGGGCCGACTTCACCGGCAACCGGGTCAAGGCCAAGATCGTCAAGAACAAGGTGGCGCCGCCCTTCAAGATTGCCGAGTTCGACATCATGTTCGGGAAGGGCATCTCCCGGGAAGGAAGCCTCATCGACGTCGCCGTCGAGCATGACATCGTCCGCAAGAGCGGTGCCTGGTACACCTACGAGGGCGATCAGCTCGGCCAGGGCAGGGAGAAGGCGAAGCTGTTCCTGCAGGAGAACCCCGATGTAGCCATCCAGCTACAGGCCAGGGTGATGGAAGCTGTTGGTCTGGCCGATCCGGTTGGGGAAGCCGATGGCGAGACGGCCGAGGACGCCGAGGAGCTGGAAAGCGCCGAGGATTGAGCCCCTCCCCGTGCTTCCAGCGTACGGTACACTCTTTACCAGCACACAAAACTCTTGAAAACTGAGAGCCAGAGAAACATGCACGAAAACACGCCCCGGACGTCAGCGGGAATGTAGGCATTCCCGGGCCCGTCCGCGTGTCTTCGCCTTTGTGTGCCGAGCGCAAGCTCGGCATGCCTTGTTTTGGTTCTCTGAAACGGGGACAGCATGGATTGGGTCGTTGCCATCATTGGCCTGGTGGCGGGCGTCAGTCTCGGTATCGGTATCGCCTGGTTGCGCGGTCGCGGTGGGACCTCAGAAGGGATCCTGCGCGAGGCCGAGCGAGCGCTCGAACGGGCCGAGTCAGAGGCCAAGCAGCAGGCACTCACCTATCGAGAAGCGGAAGAGACGGCCCTCGAGGCCCGTCGGATAGAGCACCAGGCAACCGAGGACCGGCTCACCCGGCGCGAGGCCACGCTCGAGCAGCGGACAACCAATCTGGCCCAGCGTGAGCAGATTATCCAGGCGCGAGAGGAGGAGGCAACCACGACTCGGACCGAAGCCGAAGGCCTCCTGAGCCAGGCCCGCTCCGAGCTCGAGCAGGTAGGCCAGTTCGATAGTCAGGCTGCCAAGGCGGCCCTTTTGGAGCGAGTTGAGGACGAGGCGCGCCGCGAAGCCATGGTGATGATGCGCGAGCTCGAGTTGAAGGCCCGTGAGGAATCCGATCGGCGGGCCAGGCGGATTCTCACTACGGCTATTCAGCGATTAGCCGCCGAGGTCACCTCGGATTCGACCGTGTCGGTCGTTCCTCTGCCGTCGGACGACATGAAGGGCCGGATCATCGGCCGAGACGGGCGAAACATCAAGGCCTTCGAGGCGGTCGCCGGAGTCGACCTTGTCGTGGACGACACCCCCGAGGCGGTAACTATCTCCACCTTCGATCCGATCCGGCGCGAGATCGCCCGGGTCGCGCTCCAGAACCTGGTCGTCGACGGCAGGATTCACCCGGCTTCGATTGAGGAAGCTCACGCCAAAGCGCAGGTCGAAGTCGAGGAGAGTGTTCGTGACGCCGGTGAGTGGGCTCTCCTCGATGTTGGCGTGTCCCGGATGCACGTTGAACTGGTGACACTCCTCGGCCGACTCAAATACCGGACCTCCTACGGCCAGAACGTCCTCGGACATTCGGTGGAAGCAGCCCACATCGCCGGAATGCTTGCCTCCGAGCTCGGCATCGATCCCACCGAAGCGAAGCGGGCCGCCCTGCTGCACGACATCGGAAAGGCAGTGAGCCATGAGGTCGGGGGCTCCCACGCGCTGGTGGGTGCTGAGATCGCCCGACGCTTCGACGAGGCCCCGGCGGTCGTCCACGCCGTCGAGGCTCATCACAACGAGGTGGAGCCCCGGACTCTGCTCGCCGTCATCACCCAGGCCGCCGATGCCGTATCGGCCTCGCGTCCGGGGGCCAGGCGCGAGACGCTCGAGTCGTACGTGCGGCGGCTGGAACGGATCGAGGAACTGGCATCGGCCTTCGACGGCGTCGACCGGGTGTTCGCCATGCAAGCGGGACGCGACGTTCGGGTGGTCGTCGATCCCGGCAAGGTTTCGGACCTCGAGGCCAGTGATCTGGCTCGCCGGATCGCCAAGCGAATCGAGTCGACACTCCAGTACCCCGGTCAGATCCAGGTGACGGTCATCCGTGAGCTCCGCGCTACCTCATTTGCCAGGTGAATGGCCCGGCTGCGCTCGGCTAGGGAGCTGCTTGGCAACTCCAGGGCCGGTCTTGCGTTGAGCCGTCGAAGGTACTCCGTCTGATGGACCGTCAGGCGGCCTTTGTCCACAACGTGATGATCGGTCGCGAGGGGCTCACCCGGAGCGTGCTCCTGGGTCTGTTTGCCGAGGCCGGCGCCAACGCTCCCCGGTCCTACATCTCGACCGGCAACGTCACGTTCGGAGCACATTCGGAAGACGTCGGCGCGATAACCACCAGCGTTGAGGCCGGGATCGGCGCGGTCCTTGGTCGCCCTGAACCCGTATTCGTGCGCTCGGTCGAGTACCTGCAGGAACTGGTTGCTGCCAACCCGTTCCTGGCAACCCCTTTTCCCGATCCGATCGAGCGGACCGTCTCGTTCCTGAGCGTTCCCATCAACCTCGATCGGCTGGAGCTGCCGGTCATGTCGCGACGGGGGGACGTGGCGCTCTTCGCCGCCACCTCAGGTGAAGTGTTCGCAGTGGGTCGTGTGGTCGACGGCAAAACCGGCGGCGGGGGAGGGCTGGTGGAAAAGACCGTCGGTCGGCGGGTTACCACTCGTAGCTGGAATACCGTCCTTCGAATCACCAACGACCCCGTCTGATGCTCGATCGGGCCCGCGCCTTGGCCGCTAATCCCGCTAACTTCGCCCCATGACAATGATCGGAATGCCGGCCGTCCGGGAGCGTCGCACCCCGACCCGTACCGGCCGTACCTACCACCTGCGGACGTTCGGGTGCCAGATGAACGTGCACGACAGCGAGGGCATCGCCGGCTTGCTCGAGGCCGATGGGATGGTGGAAGCGACCGATCCCGAGCGAGCCGATCTCGTGGTGTTCAACACCTGCTGCATTCGCGAGAACGCCGACGACAAGTTGTACGGGTCCCTGGGGATGCTCAAGCGCATCAAGGACGAGAGACCCGGCATGTTGGTCGCCGTCGGGGGATGCCTCGCCCAGAAGGACCGCGACCTCGTCCAGAGCAAGGCGCCGTGGGTAGATGTCGTGTTCGGGACCCACAATCTCCACCGGGTCGTATCGCTGCTCGACTACGCCGAAGAGTGGGGCCCTGTCACCGAGATCCTCGAGGAGAGCGAGGATGTGGCGGTCGTGCCCGCTCGCCGCCAAGTAGCCCACAGCGCCTGGGTCACGATCATGATCGGCTGCAACAACTCATGCACGTTCTGCATCGTCCCTTCGGTGCGGGGATCCGAGATCAGCCGGCGCCCCGGTGACATTGTCCGGGAGGTGGCCGAGTTGGCCGCCGATGGGGTGGTCGAGGTGACGCTGCTCGGCCAGAACGTCAACTCCTACGGCCGCGATCTCGACCTGGGCGGCCGCAAACCCCTCTTCGCCGACCTGCTCAGGAGCGTTGGCGCGGCCGAGGGCATTGAGCGAGTCCGATACACCAGCCCGCATCCCAAGGATTTTCGCGAGGACGTTGCCCTCGCCATGGCTGAGACGCCGGCAGTGTGCGAACAGCTTCACATGCCGCTGCAATCGGGCAGCGATCGGATCCTGGCGGCGATGCACCGGGGATACAACGCCGAGCGGTTCCTGGCCAAGCTCGAGCTGGCCCGCCGTCACATGCCCGGGCTGGCGCTCTCGACCGACATCATCGTGGGCTTCCCGGGGGAGACCGAGCAAGATTTCCAGGCAACGCTTGACGTCGTGGCTGCCGCCCGCTTCGACTCGGCCTTCACATTCATCTACTCACCGCGCCCCGGTACGGCAGCCGCCGAGCTCGAGGACGAGTTCGTGGCGCCCGAGATTGTCCAGGATCGCTATCAGCGGCTGACAGAGCTCCAAACCGCCATCGGCCTCGAAGTCAATGAAGCTCTGGTCGGCTCGATTCTTGAGGTCCTTGTCGATGGCCCCTCTAAGACCGATGCGGCGATGTGGTCGGGCCGAACCCGCACCAACAAGCTCGTGCATTTCCCCGGATCGGTCGAGCCGGGCTCGTTTGTGGAGGTACGGATAGATCGGGCCGCCCCCCACTTCCTGATCGGGGCTCTCGTCTGAGGCTGCTGGCAATCGTCGGCCCGACAGCTTCTGGCAAGAGCTCAGTGGCCCTAGGACTCGCCGAAGAACTGGGTGGGTCGATTCTCTCGGTCGATTCCATGCAGGTCTATCGGGGCATGGACATCGGCACGGCCAAGCCGACACCCGCCGAGCAATCTCGAATCTCTCACTATCTCATCGACGTGGTTGACCCAGAGGACGCCTTCACCGTTGCCGATACACAGCGACTCGGAAGGGCCGTCCTGGCAGGCGAGACCGGTCCGGTGGTGATCGCGGGGGGGACCGGGTTGGCCTTCCGGGCCATCGTCGATCCGCTCGAATTCCCCGGCCGCGACCCGGCGCTCAGGGCTGAACTGGAGACGCTCGGCCTCGAAGAACTGCAGGGTCGCCTCGGGGGGGTGGATCCGTCGGCCGGCGACCATCTGGACCTCGCCAATCCCCGCCGGGTGATCCGGGCGCTCGAGATCCACGCCGTGACCGGATTGACGCCGTCTGAACGCGCCGGCACCCCGGCCGCCGCCGCCGTCCGGAGCTATGAGCCGTTCCATGAGTTCCACGCCATCGGGTTCGACCCCGGCGACAAGCTGCAGGCCAGGATCGTGGCCCGGTTCGACGCCATGCTCGGGGCGGGGTTACTGGAAGAGGTGGCCGGCCTGGTCGGGCATTTCGGACGGACCGCTGCTCAAGCCGTCGGCTATAAGGAATTGGTGCCGGTGGTGGCGGGGGAGCGTTCACTGGAGGAGGGACGGGCCAACGCCATCGCGGCCACCGTGGCCGTAGCCGGCCACCAGCGCACCTATTTCCGCCGGGATCCCCGGATTCGGTGGCTGCAATGGGATGATGACCCCGACGTCCGGCTGGAGCGGGCCTGTCAGGAGCTGCAGGTATGAAGTTCGTGAAAATGGAGGGCCTCGGCAACGACTTCGTTGTGCTGGAGGGCCCGCTCGATCCGACGGCGACTCAGGTGATTGGGTGGTGTGATCGTCGCCGGGGGATCGGGGCCGATGGGGTGCTGGTGGCGTCCCGAATCGACGCCGGCCGGGTCCGCATGGCGTATTGGAATGCCGACGGAGGCCGTGCCGAGATGTGTGGCAACGGCCTGCGGTGCGTGGCTCGCTTCGCCCATGACCGTGGGTGGACGGACGGCCGCTCCTTCATAGTCCAGACCGACCTGGGTGACTATCCGGTCAAGGTGCACAAATCGGGGCAGGTGCGGGCCATGCTCGGTCACGCCGTTGCCCCCGAGAACCCGGTCATGTCTGTGGTCGGCACCGAGGTTCATCCCATGAGCATGGGCAACCCGCACGCGGTCCTGTTCGTCGAGAACACGATTGAGGCTCCGGTCAAATCACTCGGTCCGGTAATCGAGGTTGCCGAGCAATTCCCCGACCGCACCAACGTTGAGTTCGTAGAGGTCAAAGACCGTACCCGTATCGAGGTTCGTACCTGGGAGCGAGGCGTCGGAGAGACCCTGGCGTGTGGCACCGGAGCGGGAGCGGCCGCTGTGGTGGCGAATCGGGAGGGTCTGGCCGACGGGACGCTTACTGTTGGTCTGCTGGGCGGCGACCTCGAGATCGAAATCGACGACGATCTCGTATGGATGGACGGCCCGGCCACCTACGTGTTCACCGGAAAGCTGTCCGACGGCTAGTCGAGATCGATGATCTCCAGCCGGTTCCCGAATGGATCGGCGACCTGAACGTGGTGGATCCGCCTCAGCGAATGCCCCGCAGCACGGTGACGACCTTGCCGATGAGTTCGACGCCTTCGGTGAAGACCATCGGCTCAAAGGCGGGGTTCTCGGAATGGAGGATCACGGCGCCGTCGCGGCGCTGGAGTCGTTTGACCGTCGCTTCTGCTCCGTCGATGAGGGCGGCAACGATTTCGCCGTCGAGGGCATCGGGCTGACGGCGGATAACCACCAGGTCACCATCGAGGATGCCGGCATTGATCATCGACTCACCCTTGACCCGCAACATGAAGAGAGGTCCGTCCCCGACGAGCTCTGTCGGCAGCGGATAGACGTCTTCGATGTCCTCCTCGGCAAGGATGGGCGATCCGGCCGCGATCCGTCCAACGAGGGGAACCTTGCGAATATTGGATGGGTGGGACTCGTCCTCGAGTATCTCAATGGCCCGCGGTTTGGTCGGGTCCCGACGCAAACGACCGGAGGCCTCGAGCGTAGCGAGGTGGCTGTGGACGGTCGAGGGGGAGCTGAGGCCTACTGCCTGGCCGATTTCACGGACTGAGGGCGGGTACCCACGGTCGGCGACCATATCCCGGATGTAGTCGAGAATCTCCTGCTGCCGGGTCGAGATGTCTGTCGCCACTGCCCACTCCTTTGTTTCTTGCGGTGACCGTACCAAAACCGTCCCCGAAAAACAAACATATGTTCGACCTTGACAAAGCGAACAGACGTTCGTATAGTTTTCGCGTACCGAACAAACGTTCGTGTCACACCCGCAAGATATCTTGTGGGCAAGCCACTGAAAATGGCATTGGTCGAGCACGGAGGAGAAACATCATGAACGCAACCATCCGCCTCAGGGCATTGGTCCTCCCTCTGGCACTGGCGCTGGTGTTTCTCCTCCTTCTCGCCCAACAGGTGCACGCCGGCGATACAGCCGTCCCCACCGAGTCCTACCGGGTCGTCAGCGGCGACACGCTCTGGGATTTGGCCGATGAGCGAACCGATCCGGGAGAGGACGTTCGTTCGGTGGTCAGGACCATCCAACGGCTCAACGATCTCGAGGGGGGTTTCATCGTCCCCGGCCAGGTCATCATCGTTCCCGCTGCATAGGGGCTGGCTCTCGTGCCGAGCGTTTCGAGTACCCTCACCGGAATGCGCTGCCCATATTGCGCAGCCGAGGACACGCGGGTCATCGACAGTCGACCGGCCGGGGAGGGCCGGGAGGTTCGGAGAAGGCGCACCTGTTCCAGCTGCGGCCAACGATTCACCACCTACGAGCGGGCTCAGCTTCCGCTGCTCGTTCGAAAACGCGGCGGCGCTACCGATCCGTTCCTGCTCGACAAGGTGCGAGGGGGAATCGAGAGAGCGCTCGGGGGGCGCCAGATCCCGACCGGGGTCATTGATGAGATTCTCGACCAGGTCGAAGCGGCCGCTCATGATGCTGCACCGGAGATTGCCTCGGAGGAGATCGGGCGGATCGTGCTCGACGGCCTGAAACGGGCCGATGAGGTTGCCTACCTCCGATTCGCCTCGGTCTACAAGGACTTCCAAGCAGCGCAGGACTTCGAACGGGAAATGGCCAGCCTCGAGGACTGAGGGATCGTCGCTACTGGCTCTCGGTGAGGTCGATCACCGCACTGTCGAGCAGCACTTCCAGCTCATCGAGGCTCGCGCTCACTGAAGTTGCCACCAGCGAAAGTGGCTGACCCACCGTCGCCCGCAATGTCGTGATCCGGCTGGTGATCTCGGTCTTCAGCTCGGTGGCGGCGTCGATGTCGCTCAATCTGAGGGCGTTGAGATAGGACGCTTGCCACGTTTCCATCCGCGCAACGAGGGAAAGGGCCGAATTGCGGTGAGCCTCGAATGACGGTCCGACAGGGAGCTGGCGAACAGCGGCCCGGCTCGAGGCCACTGCCGATGCCAATTGGCCCCCGAGCTCGGTGAGCGTCACCTCATCGGTGACGATCGGCAGCGCCGGGAGGAGGAATGATTGGTCGATGAGGGACCGGTAGGTGATCGCATCGGCCAGGGAGCCCTCGATCCCGGAGATGAGGCCGGAGCTGGTGAGCAAGTCGGCCTGGATCGGCTTGAGTGTGTCGAAGGCGCTGCCCGAGGCCAGAGGTGGTGGCGTTGGGAACGGCCGGGAGACCAGGCCTTCCAGGGCGGCGGCACTCGTGCTGAAACCAATGAGCGAGTTGCGGGCTTCGGCGAGGGCGTCCGTTCCGGCGGACGAGTCGGTGATGACCAGGGCGGCTGTCCGGGCCCGTGGGACGTTTGCCTGCATCTGGAGAGCCGAACTGGCCCAGTCCTGACGGAGGTCCTCGGCCTGGCCTAGCGGGATTCCGCGCAGGTTCATGACCACCAGGAAGAGTCCAACGATCAACACGCCGAGGAGCACCGGCCACCACGCCCACCGGTAGCGGCCGACTGCCCGGTCGACGGGAGTCTCGGGTGCCCAGTCCTCGATGATGAGGTCCTGGTCGACGGCCTCGGAGGCCTGCCACAGCCGCTGGACGAGGCCTTCGGTGGCGATGTCTTCGCCGACCGATGAGCTGGGGGGAAGTTCGTTGATGCTTGGAAAGTGCGTGTCCACATCCTGGCGGGCCGCCGGGCGGGCGATCACGATGTCGGAGCGGGCTTGAGTGATCCCATGCTCAAATGGGTTCGACAAACCGAGCAGGTCGAGCACCGACGAACGGTATTCGTCGGGCGTGTGCTTCTTCGGTCGAGTGGTCACACCGGGTGTTCTTTCGTTATTGGCCATCAGCCCTGTCAGAATCCTCTCGGCATGGAAATACCGCTCCTGAAGCTAGACGTCGATCTCCCGACGCCCTCCCACTCTCACCCAGGTGATGGTGGGGCCGACCTCTATTCTCGCATCGATCTCATTTTGGGTCCAGGTGAACGCCAAATGGTTCCCACCGGGATCGCGGTGGCGGTCCCGGACGGGTTTGCCGGTCTCGTAGTTCCTCGCAGTGGCCTGGCCGCTCGCCATGGAATCGGGGTTGTAAACGGTCCGGGATTGCTCGACGCCGGCTACCGGGGCGAGATCAACGTCATTCTCGTCAATCACGGTTCGGAGTCCTTCACAATCAACCGGGGTGATCGCATCGCCCAGCTGGTGGTCGTTCCCGTTGTCGTCCAGGAGTTCCTCGAAGTCGACGAGCTTCCGCCCTCGCCGAGAGGGGACGGAGGTTTCGGGTCAACCGGCCGGTGAGTGATAAAGTAGTGACGATTCCGCGGACGTAGCTCAGTTGGTAGAGCGTCACCTTGCCAAGGTGAAGGTCGCCGGTTCGAGCCCGGTCGTCCGCTCCGACGGCGGCCCTGCGTGGTCGCTGTTTTGCCTGGTGCCGTGGCCGAGTGGCTAGGCGCAGGACTGCAAATCCTGTCACACCGGTTCGATTCCGGTCGGCACCTCGGGAACCTTTCCGGGTTCCTGGGCGGTAGCCTGCGGCTACTGCTTATATCTGAATAGCTCGGGCGCTTAGCTCAGCGGGAGAGCGCTTCCTTGACGTGGAAGAGGTCACAGGTTCAATCCCTGTAGCGCCCACTCGGAGACCCCCTAGAAGTAGGGGGTTTCTTACGTGTTGGGGGAGAGGGTCATTGCCGGTGCTCAGAAAGTTGCAACATGTTTGCAACAGGAACGTGTGGGTTTCGGGGTAAGGAGGTTCCGCGCATGGCAGCGATCATTCGCCGGGATGGGGAGCGAGGTCCGTCCTATCGTGTCCTGTACCGTGACCCGACCGGCCGCTCCCAGTCCAAGACGTTCAAGCGCAAAGTCGACGCCACCGCCTTCATGCACTCCGTGGAGCATTCCAAGATTCGCGGGGAGTATGTCGGTCCCAAAGGCGGAAAGGTCCGTTTCGGTGACTTTGCCGCCGAAGTGATGAAAGCCCGTGCACTCAACCAGCGCGCCAGCACCCAAGCCAGCGACGCATCAGTGTTTCGGTCCCGCGTGCTGCCGCACTTCCAGGACCGGCACCTCGGGTCGGTGACACCCCT
>CAXMQV010000090.1:0-19385 GCA_964195905.1 uncultured Gammaproteobacteria bacterium | reverse complement strand
AATCAGCGTCCCCTCATCAGCCGACTGCGCACCAACCGGATCCAGGACCGGAGCGGTATTGACCTCAGTAACGGTGACAGTGATCGTCTCCCGATCAGACAACAACCCCGCCCCATCATCAGTGACAGCAACATCGAAGCTCTAAACACCGGGACCCTGGGCTTCAGTCGGCGTGAACGTGAACACACCACCAGCAGTAATCGAAGCACCCGCCGGAATCGTCCCGGCCCCGTCCTCGAGCGTGAACGTCAACGCATTGGCGGGAAAGTCGGCGTCAGTAGCGGTGGCCGTGAATCCGATCAGTGTGCCCTCATCACCAGACTGAGCACCCACCACGTTGAGCACCGGAGCGATGTTGGCCTCGCCGACGGTCACAGTGATCGTCTCCCGATCCTCCAGAAGTCCAGCCCCGTCATCGGTCACGACCACATCAAAGGTGTAAACACCGGGACCTTGGGCCTCGGTGGGTGTCCAGGTGAACACTCCACCAGCAGTAATCGAAGCACCCGCCGGGACACTGCCCGTCCCGTCCTCCAACGTAAACGTGAGGGTGTTGGCCGGAACGTCAGCATCCGAAGCAGTCGCCGTGAATCCGATCAGTGACCCTTCATCACCAGACTGCGGTCCCACCGGAACCAGGACCGGAGCCACATTCACCTCGTTCACGGTGACAGTGATCGTTTCCCGGTCCTCTAACAACGTGTTGTCGGTCACGACCACATCAAAGGTGTAAACACCCGGACCCTGCGCTTCAGTCGGTATCCACGTGAACGCACCACCGGCAGTAATCACTGCACCCGCTGGAACCGCACCGGTCCCATCCTCCAGGGTGAACGTGACCGAACCCGGCACATCAGAATCAGACGCAGTCGCCGTAAACGTGATCAGTGTCCCCTCATCACCGGACTGCGGTCCCACCGGATCCAGCACCGGAGCCACACTCACCTCACCGACCGTCACCGTGATCGTCTCCCGATCCTCCAGAAGTCCGGCCCCATCATCAGTCACCACCACATCAAAGGAGAACACACCCGGACCCTGCGCCTCAGACGGCGTGAACGTGAACACTCCACCCGCAGTAATCACCGCACCAGCCGGAACACTCCCCGCACCATCCTCCAACGTGAACGTGAGGGTGTTAGCCGGAACGTCGGAATCAGACGCAGTCGCCGTAAACGTGATCAGTGTCCCCTCAACCCCGGACTGAGAACCAACCGCATCCAACACCGGCGAATCGTTCTGGGCCAGGACCGTGATCGTCACGGTCGCAGCGTTGGACAGTTCTCCTGCTAGATCTCGAACGGTGTAGGTGAAGGTGTCTCCCAGCGTCTCGGAGCCGCCGTGCGTATAGGTCACTACGCCGGTCACTGGATTGACCGAAGTCGTACCGTTGGTGCCGTTAGTGGCGACGACCGTCGTCGGGTCAATCCCATCGTCCGGGTCTGTGTCGTTGGCCAGCACATCAATGAGAAACGACCCCCCCTCGTTCACGTCGATGGTCCCCGAATCCGGATCGTCATTGGCAGTTGGGGCCACGTTGGCGTCACCCCACTCGATCACGTACCACCCCAGATCGGCCGCCGCCAACGCCGCGCTGCGCTCGATATGCAAGTTCGTTCCGGATGTCAACTCGAGCGTGAACCAGCCAACACCAGGGACATCGTTTGTCGCGTAGGGTGATCGCCCACCTGTCATCTGGTAGCCACCGACCGAGATTGAACTCGCGGAGTCGACTGCTGTGATCGTGACATCCTTCGATGTGTCACTGCTACCGAAGGCAGCGCTCCCGTGCTGCACCGCCGTGGCATCGGTGAACTCAACCAGATACCAGGACAGATCGTTCGTTGTGCCGGAAACAGAGCGATCGAACGTCAGCGTGGTGCTGTCGGAGATCGTCCCCCGTAGGAGCTTCTCACCAATGTTCTGCATCGCCGAGTAGTTGGACCGATAGCTGTAGATCAACCAGGACTTGGAGGTGTCCACGGAGGTCACAGTCGCATTGCGGGTCGTGTCGCCGGCGCCGAATGAGAGATCGCCGGATTGCACCGACGCTCCGTCATATTGGACTACCTGCCACTCGGCCACGTTGGCGTTGAGGTTCAGCGTGGACAATTCCAGGTTATTTGTGGCCGTCAGCCGGGCCCGCAAGAAGTCATCGTCGCTGAACACCGTACCGCCCGCCCGCATCGACACGATCGGGAAGCTTTTCGCGAGATCGACCGCCGAGATCGGCACGTTGACCGTGGTGGCACCCATGGCCAATGTGCCGCGCTGTACCGAGACACCGCTCGCGAAATCGACCACCGACCATTCGAGCGTGATGGTGCCGGTAGTGCCGATACGCTCGAACACGACGCTGGTGGGCGACGCGAGGCGCCCGGTGACGGTGCCACTCTCGGGGTCACCGAGGTTCTCGCGTACGCTGAAGACCAGGAAGGCCCTCGAAGGATCAACCGCAGTGATTACAGCCGCCGTGGAGGCCGATCCTCCCCCGAGTGTCGCCGTCCCTTTCTGGATCGAGTTCACGACCACCGGTGCAGCATGCGCAGGTTCAAGTTCGAAGAACGTGAAACCGCTAACAACCAGTACAAAGGCGGCGGCAAGGGAGATGTGCCTGCCGAAACGGTCGGACGCCTTCGCTCTCACGCGGCCTGCCGGTCCGAAAGTCCGTCTTCTGCGGTTCCGGCGAGGGGGAGGCGGATGGTGAAGTGGGTTTCACCATCAATGCGGGCGTAGTGGATACTGCCGCCCATGCCCTGGGTGAGTGCATGGACGATGCTGAGGCCGAGTCCAACGGAGTCTTTGGTGGCGGTCTGGTGTCCCTGGTGGATGAACCGTTCAAAGAGCCGGTGTTCGATCTCAGTGGGAACACCCGGGCCGTCATCAATCACACTGCACACGTAGGTGCGGCCCTCGACCCGGCCTTCGACGCGAATGTGCTCTCCCCCATACTTACGAGCATTCGAGAGCAAGTTTCTGAGTAACTGTCGGAACCGGAGGCGATCGGTGCGCACAATGCCCGGTTCCACACTCACACCAATAGCGGGACCAGAGCGGGTGAGCGGATCAACGGTTTCGGGCATCTCCTGACCCACGTCGACATCATCGAACACGAAATGCAACGCCCCAGCATCCAACCGGGCCGTCGTCAGGAGGTCTTCGACCATGCGGGCCAGATCATCAGACTCTGAGATGATGATCGACAGCAGCTCAGTAGCGGCTGCTTCGGCTTTCACGACCTCGTTCTCCGCCAACAGCATCGACAATCCAATAATTGAGGTGAGTGGGGTCCGCAGTTCATGAGAAGCGTTCGCCACGAACTCCTCACGAGCCACATTGAGTTGCCGTTCAGCGTTGAGTCGTGATTCGAGCTCAGACTGACGTTGCTGGCGTTTCATCAACTCCCGATACACGAGAATCACCGCCGCGGGGATAAGGAAGGCGACCAGGAACCGGGCAAAGTTCCCAATCCGACCAAGGAGGGCATCAGAAGAAGACACCTCATCAGAGAGAGCATCACGCACAGACACCAACACTGCCGTCAACTCCCGGAACTCAGGATCCAACCGGGACTCAGAAACCAACTGGGCTTGATCACTGTCACCGGCCACCAACAAGCCAACAACCTCAGCATTCGTCACCGCCAACGCATTCGTAGCAGCCACCAACCGTTCATCAGAAATCTTCCCCGACGCCAACAACTGCTCAACGGCTGTTGAGAGGTCCTCCATCGCCAACGTCGCCTCAAACGTCGAAGTTTCCTGGGCTTGACCCGAGTTGGTCCCGAACTCCCGATCCACACTCGCCATATGCACACCAAGAGCAAGTTGGGCCCGCACAATCGTGGCCGCCCGCAACCCCTCATCCGCATCATGTAACGCTGCCGCAGAAGACGTGATCTGCTGAGACCCATACGCCACCGAAAACACCAACCCCAGGACCACCAACATGGCGATCCCCGTAAACACCGTCAACCCCAACGACCGGTCCCACTTCGGACGATGCGAAGAACCCACCCCAGACCCAGACCGTACTTTGGACCGTTTCACAACACATCCCTCATAGAGCAACACACACCAGGGACGCCATGCACCCCCATCCCCCATCTATCGGCCAAACCCCCACACTTATTGACCCATTCGAGTAACTAGTTCACACCCACCCAAACCAACGAGACACTTGCCGGACCAGCAGACGGCAAACAGCAGAAGAAGAGCTACGACGCTGACGAGTCTGGAGAGCGGCGGTGGTTAGCTGGCGGCAGCGGCGGGGGGGTCGAGGTAGCCCTCGATGACCCGGCGCAATTCGGCGGGACGGAACGGTTTCGAGATGAAACCATCGGCGCCAAGCTCGCGGGCGCGGGCTGCCGTGTTGGAATCGCCGTGGGCGGTAACGATGACCACCGGCACATGCGCTGTGGCGGGGTCCGCTCGCAATGCAGCGAGGATGTCCCATCCGTCCATCACGGGGAGCGCCAGATCCAACAAGACAAGATCGGGTGTGAGCTCCTGAGCGAGAGCCAGACCCGAGCCGCCGTCGATGGCGGTGAGAACGTCAACCGGATGATCGATGAGAGCCGCCCGGATCAGCTGGAGGACGCTCTTGACGTCGTCGATGACGAGGACAACCTTGTTCTTGGACATAGGACCTCATCGTCAGATCTCGGCGGAAGTTGAGGCCTACGAAGATGCGAGCCCGAGGGCAATACCGTCGAGTGAGTCGTGTTCGGAGATGTGGATCTCATCGACCCCACAACGACGGACTGCTTCGGTAGCCACGACCGCGCCGGCCAGGATGACCGGAGCCCGGGCCGGATCCAGGCTGGGAATAGCCGCCGTCTCCTCCAGCGTGAGCAGCGACAGGTAGAGAACGAGCTCCGACAGACGGACAACAGTGAGCGCGCTGCCGTGGACACGACCCGGGTCGTAGGCGGGAAGATCCTGACTAATCGCCGACAGCGCGGTAAAGGTTCCGGCCACGCCGATCACATGATTGGGAACACCAGGCAGATTGATCGGAGAGAGCATCTCGGCGGCAGAATCCTGAGCAAACGCCAGCTGGTCGGGTGGGGCCGGACGGTCCTTGAGAATGCGATCGGTCAACCGAACCGATCCGATGTCGACGCTGGTTCGAAAGGTCGGATGGTCGGCGCCGAACACGAACTCGGTGGACCCACCTCCAATATCGATGACCGCATACGGTGGAGCGGCTTCGACGGCCCGGGTCGCTCCTGCGAACGCCAGCGCCGCCTCCTCCTCACCGGTCACGACATCGGGGCGAAACCCGAGTGCCTGCTCGGCTCGATCGAGAAAATCTTCGCGATTGGCGGCATCGCGGGTCGCCGAGGTCGCGATGCCCCGGCAGGCGGCGACGCCGGCCTCCGCCAGGGCGCGGCCGTAGCCGGCCAACACCTGGATAGTCCTGTCGATGGCCGTCTCGTCGAGTAGGCCATCGGCATCGACGCCGACCCCCAAGCCCGTCACGGTGGTGCGCCGATCCAACCACTGCACCTCTGTTTCATCCACCTCGGCAATGAGGAGTCGCATGGAGTTGGTACCGATGTCGACTGCGCCGACCTTCATCTCTTCTCCCGCCAACGCTGGTTTCGTTCGGGCCTGCCACCGGAGTCAACCACACACGGGACCTCGCAATCGAGGGGCTCAACGAATGGCCGGACCGCCCGACCGGCTGGGTTGGCATTGCCTGCAGCCGAGTCGGCGTAGTGGGCGTGGAGACACTTGAGACCATTCCCCGTCGTTCCCCCGACTCCACCGGTCGGGGTCGGCGAGTCCTCGGGCGACAGCAGCGCCGCGCGGTCGGCGGCGTATCGGCTGTGGGCGGCCGCCAACTCAGTCCGGAGATCGGATTCATTCTCAATGAAGGCCTCCAGCCGGGGCACGGCACCGGCAGACTCGAGGCGGGCAACCCGCTTGCCGGCCAGGGGACACGACAACCAGTATCGGGTCGGGAACGGCGTGCCGTCGTCGAGGATCGGTGGCACGGCCACGACCACCGGAAGCCCCAGGTGGCATCGTTCAAGAACTTCAACGCTGGCTCGCAACGGTCGATCGAGCTGTACCGCTACCACAGCCTGCTCGTTCACCCGCCGTCGCGACCGGTGAAGAAATCGATAAGGGCATCGAACCAGGATTCAGATGGCTGGTCGGCCACGACGACATCCTGCGGGTCGGGCTCGACCGAAACGACGATGTAGGCGATCTCGCCCGGCCGGACGAGACCGAAGTCCTCCCGGGCGCGCCGCTCGATCTCAACCGGCGTCTCGAGCGCGCCGATCTCGATTTCGAGATGCTCATTGGCAGCGACGAGGGTGGTCAATCGGTCCTCGGCGTCGGAGACCGCTTCGCGCTGGCTGAGAATCTGTTTGAACGGGACAAGGCCAACCAGCATGACGGCGAGGAAGAAGACAAGCGTCGTCGCCACCACCGGGAGCCGGCGCTTCGTCACTGATAGACCCCCCAGCCGGCATAGCGGGCCTGGTTCCCGAGGCGCTCTTCGATCCGAAGGAGCTGGTTGTACTTGGCGGCCCGGTCGCTGCGGGCGGGAGCACCCGTCTTGATCTGGCCGGCGTTGGTTCCAACCGCCAAATGGCTGATAAACGAGTCCTCGGTTTCCCCTGAGCGGTGACTGACCACCCGGTTGTATCCGGCCGAGTCGGCGGTCGCCATCGTGTGCAGGGTCTCGGACAGCGAACCGATCTGATTGACCTTGATGAGGATGGCGTTGGCGGCTCCTTCAGAGATGCCTTGTTGAAGGATCTCCTCGTTGGTCACGAAGAGATCATCGCCGACGATCTGGATGCGTGAGCCATATTGCTCGGTGAGCAGCTTCCAGCCGTCCCAATCGCTTTCGTCCAGCCCATCCTCGACCGACACGAGCGGGAAGGCTCCGATGAGCTCACCGAGGTAGTCGACCATCTCGGAGGTCGACAGGGTGCGGCCCTCGCCCTGGAGGGTGTAGACGCCCTCCGAGTACAGCTCGTTGGCGGCCACGTCGAGCGCCAGCGAGACATCCTCACCCGGCGTGTAGCCGGCCGTCTCGATCGCCTCGGTCAGCAGCTCGAGGGCCTCACGGTTGGTTGCCAGGTTGGGGGCGAATCCTCCTTCGTCGCCCACGTTGGTCGCGAGGCCCCGCTCGTTGAGAACTCGCTTGAGCGTGTGGTAGATCTCGACGCCCCACCGGAGTGCCTCGGAGAAGCTGGGAGCGCCGGCCGGCACCAGCATGAACTCCTGGATGTCGACCGAGTTGGCGGCGTGGGCGCCCCCGTTGAGAACGTTCATCATGGGAACCGGCAGCACCCGTCCGGCGGGACCACCCAGGTACTTGAAAAGCGGGATGTCGAGCGAGGCTGCCGCCGCCCTGGCACTTGCCAACGAGACGCCGAGGATGGCATTGGCGCCAAGGCTGGCTTTGTTGGGGGTTGCGTCGAGGTCGATCATTACCTGGTCGAGTGCCTCCTGGTCCACCGCATCGAGGCCGACGACTGCCGGTCCGATCGTCTCGATGATGTTCGAGACCGCCTGCGTGACGCCCTTGCCGAGGTAGCGGTCGCCACCATCTCTCAATTCGACGGCTTCCTTGGATCCGGTCGATGCGCCAGAAGGCACCGCCGCCCTGCCGAAGCTCCCGTCCGACAGGCGTACTTCGGCCTCGAGTGTCGGGTTGGCCCGGGAGTCGAGAATCTCTCTGGCCCAAACAGCCGAAATGGTGGTCTTGCTCACACAGTCTCCTTGTGCGCCGGTGTGCGTCTATTGATGTCGCGCCTCAGTGCCACCCCGACGCCACCCGGCGACTGAAGACGGACCTAGTCTGGCACGCCCGGCGGCGAACTTAGTGACGATTTTCGCGAACTAGCGATCTGTGCGCCGGGCGGAGGAAGTAGGCCGTTGACTACGAGTTGACGGCGAAGGTGACCGGAGACGGGTCGAGAAGCTCTGCCACGGCAAGTCGGAGGTCGGCCGGGCGGAACGGCTTGGTCACGAATCCTTCGGCACCGCGGTCGGCGGCAGCCTTGCGCATCGACTCCTGGGCATGGGCGGTGACCACGATCACCGCGATCTGCGAGGTTCCCGAATCGCTCCTGAGATGGGAGAGCACCTCCCACCCATCAATCCCGGGGAGGCCGATGTCAAGGGTGACCAGTTTCGGTAGGTGACTTTGAGCAAGTTGCAGGCCCGATTCACCGTCATCGGCGAACAGCAAATCGAGCCCCAGCGGGGTGAGAGTCGCCCGCAGAAGATGCTGGACGACTGGAGAGTCTTCGATGACGAGGACTGTGGCGGGGGCTTCCATGGGATACATGTCGGCTTCCCAGCCAAAGACCGGAGTGCAAGTTTTTTCGCGCACGAAGTAACTAGTTCCAAGAGAGTCAACGGTCAACAGTCAACAGTCAACAGTCGCCTGGGTTCTGGCTGTGAACTGTGAACTGTGAACAGCGCCTGCAGGCCCTACGCCTCTCCGCTCTCCTGCTTCTTTGCCTGCTCCCACAGCTCATTGAGCTCCTCGAGAGATAGGTCATGGAGGTCGCCGGTGGCCTCCATTGAGCGGAAACGCTCGGAGAACCGATCGACGGCTTGACGGAGCGACATCTCGGGATCGATGTGGAGGTGACGGGCCAGATTGACGAGGCTGAAGAGAACATCGCCGAGCTCGTGTTCGACTGCCCCGGTGTCGCCGAGGGCGTCGGCCAGCTCCCGAAGCTCCTCACCGAGCACATCCATAACCTCGGTCGGCCTCTCCCAGTCGAATCCGACCGAAGAAGCCCGGCGCTGCATCTTGGCGGCGCGAGCCAGAGCCGGCATCGCCGCCGGCACATCATCCATGAGCGAGTCCCGCTGCTTCTCGGCCTGCTTGATCTTCTCCCAATTCCGGGTCACCTCGGAAGCCCCATCCACCTCGATTGGCTCGCCACCGTCCACGCCGAATACATGAGGGTGTCGCGAGATGAGCTTGCGCCGGTGATGCTCGGCAACGGAATCGATGTCGAACACGCCGGCCTCGGCCGCCAGCATCGAGTGGAAGATCACCTGGAGCAGGACATCGCCGAGCTCTTCCTCCACCTCCAGGTAAGCCGGGACATCGGCCTCGCCGGCCGGCGCCGCCGCGGGAAGCCGACCGATGGCCTCCATGAGCTCGTAGGCCTCTTCGATGAGGTGACGGGCAAGGCTGTGATGGGTCTGCTTGGCATCCCACGGGCACTCCTCCCGGAGCCGAAGGCTCACCGCCAGCAGTCCTGGCAGGCCGACCTGGCCGGGATCGAGGTAGACCGAAGTGCGCGGACCAACCGGCTGGTGGTCGAGGTCGGTCAGAGCAACCTCGTCGACGGCTTCTTCAGTAGTGCCGAGATCACTCGCAACGACAACCGGATGCTGGGGATCGAGCACCTCGAGCAGCCTGCCCTTCAGCTCACCGGCGACGAGTTCGGTATCCACCTGGGCGAACACTGTTGGCAGCCCGAGGAACAGCGGCTGTGGGAGCTGGCGAGCGTCGAGCAGCTGAAAACCGCGGTCGAGCGGATCCATACTGAGCGTTTCCACGAGCGCATCGAGAAACGATGGCGCTCCGATGACCTCGACCGAGATCCCCGTTTCGAGCGCCCGCGCTCGGATCAGGGCCACCGCCCGCTCGGCGATCGCCGGACTTCCCGGGACCGCGTAGACGACCGGACCGACCGCACCCGCCGTCAAGACCCGGTCGGCGATTCGTTCGTAGACCTCGGTGAACTCGGCGGCGTGCTCATAGAGGTCATCACAGGTCTCGACCTCGCGAAACCGGGCAACGTCGGCTGCCGCCGGGTGATCGAGTGTCCGGACGATGACTCTCTCGGCGGACTCGATTGCCGCCCATCCTGCCCGTGTCAGCTGATCGGCCCCGGCCGGGCCGAGGCCGACGATGGTGATCACGGCTCGTAGACGAGCGGCTCCGGGCTGACCCGCCACTCCCCATACCGGGCATCAACCTCGACATCGGCGGCGCTCAGCTTCTCGATCGCCCATTCGTTCTGCGACATCCCGTCGGGAAGCCGGGGCGCCAGCTCGGCCCACAGCAAGCCATCGAGCCCAACCCGGGCCTGGATGACGAAGTAGTTGAGGTTGGCTCTCGGGTCGTCTTGCTCGGCCGCCGACAGCGAATTGAGGCCCCGCCTGGCCCGCTCATCGAGCTCGGATTCAGTGAACGTGATGCCGAATTCATCTTCCGCTGCCGCCATCAGCACCTGGTCGCGAATCACCCAGTTGAGAGCATTGCGAAAGATGTCGTCGTTGATGGTCGACGAGTCCGACGCGACGGGAATGGCGTCGAGATCGAGCGAAACGCCGTCCACCGAGACCACGCTGCTGCTCCCGGCGCAGGCGCCGAGGGCGAGCACGGCGCCGAAGGCGATCAGTATCTTCTTCATTCATCCTCATTCTGCTCTGGCCACATCGTTCGCACGAATTCGATCAGCCCGCCCGGCAAGTCGGCGGGTGCCGGGATAAAGACTACGTTGCTGCGCATGACCGCCCGTCTCGCCAGTCGGTGGAGCCGCACCTCCTGGGAGGCGCTGAGCGATACGGGTGAGAGCTTGACCTCGTTTCGCATCTTCACAATGTCCTCCAGTCCCACCCGGAGGGCCTCCACCCGGAGCCGGGCCACGTCGATGAGGACCGTCGCCTCGGGCGGCAACGGACCGTACCGATCCCGCCATTCCACCACAACGTCCTCGACCTCCGCCTCGGTGGTAGCCGCCGCCAGGCGACGATAGGCCTCGAGACGAGCCGCCTGCTCGGGGACGTACTGCATGGGCAGATGCGCCGTCACATCGAGGTCGATTCGAACCTGCTTGAGCTCATCGGCGGGAGGCTTGGTACCCCGCAATTCATGGACCGCTTCGGCAACCAGCTCGGTATACAGATCGAATCCGACCGCGGCGACGTGGCCGGATTGAACCTCCCCGAGCATGCTGCCGGCCCCGCGAATCTCCAGGTCGCGCATGGCCAGCTCGAATCCGGATCCGAGATCGGTGTGCTCGCCGACCGCCTCCAACCGCCGATAGGCGACGTCGGTGAGGCGCTCCTCGGGCGGATGGAAGAGATACGCATACGCCCGCTGGCTTGATCGGCCAACCCGGCCTCTCAGCTGATAGAGCTGGGCCAGGCCAAGCAGGTCGGACCGCTCAACGATGAGCGTGTTGACCATCGGCAGATCGAGACCCGATTCGATGATCGTGGTGGCCACCAGCACGTCGTACTCGTGGTTCCAGAAGTCGAGCATCACCTGTTCGAGCTGGCCTTCGCTCATACGACCGTGGGCGGTGGCGTAGCGGGCATTCGGCACGAGGTCACGGAGCCGGGCAACCGCGTGATCGATCGATTGGATGCGATTGTGCACATAGAACACCTGTCCCTCGCGGAGGATCTCGCGGCGGATGGCCGCCGAGACCGAGGGGGCGTCATAGGGACCGACATAGGTGAGGATGGGCTGGCGGTCCTGGGGAGGTGTCTGGATCCGGCTCACCTCACGCACACCGGTGAGCGCCATCTCGAGGGTGCGGGGAATCGGGGTGGCGGTGAGGGTGAGAACGTCAACCCGGGCCTGGAGCTCCTTGATGCGGTCCTTGGCCGTCACACCGAACCGCTGCTCTTCGTCCACGATGAGCAGGCCGAGATCCTTGAAGGTGATGTCTTCGCTCAAGAGCCGATGGGTACCGATGACGAGGTCGACTGATCCGTCGGCAACCCCGGCCACAACTTGTTTCTGCTGCTTGGCGGTCAGAAAACGGCTCAACGCCTCGACCCTGACCGGAAAGGGGGCGAACCGGTCGGTGAAGGTCTGGTGATGCTGTTGGGCCAGAAGGGTGGTTGGAACAAGTACGGCGACCTGTCGCCCATCCTGGATCGCCTTGAATGCTCCCCGGATGGCAACTTCGGTCTTGCCGAAGCCAACGTCGCCAAAGATGAGACGATCCATTGGATCGGGGCTCTCCATGTCGATCTTCATCGCCGCGATGGCAGAGAGCTGATCGGGCGTTTCCTCGAATGGGAAGGCCGCTTCGAACTCACGCTGCCAGGGAGTGTCGGGGGCATAGGAGTGGCCGCTGATGGATGCCCGCTCCCGGTGAAGGGCCACCACCCGTTCAGCAATGGCAGCCAACTCGTGGCGTACCTTTGACCGGGTGGCAGACCAGTCGGCGCCGCCCATACGCGACATCCTCGGTGCTTCTCCACCGGTGTAGGGGCGGACTGCGGCGAGCTGATCGGTTGGCACATACAGTTTGTCGCCGGCGGCGTAGGCGAGCAGCAAGTAGTCACGCTCGGTCCCCGCCATCTCCTGGGTGACGAGACCCTCGAACCGGCCAATCCCATGCCGGTGATGAATGACGTAGCTTCCTTCCTCGAGATCGCGATATCGCTCCCCGGCCACCGCCCGTCCCCGCGAGGCGTGACGATGGGCCCGGCGCCGACCCGCAACTTCCTGTTCGCCCACCACAGCCAGTGACGCCGCCGGGAAGACAAACCCGCGGTGGATTCCGTCCGAGATGATGGCGGAACCACCCGTCATCTCGTTGCGGGCGAGGTGGATTCCTTCTTCACTCAGGACCTTGCCGACCCGGTCGGCCGCGGCCACCCCGTCCATGGCAACGACCACGTCGATGCGACGGGTCCTGAGGTGGTTGACCGCACCGGCCACCGAGGCAGCATCGCCGGCGGTGGCGTCGAAGCCCCGGATCTGGAATCCAATGTCCTCGGGCCCGGCCGCCAGCGCAGGCGCCTCCAATACATGCCGATCCGCCAGTGCATCATCGAGATCGAGATAGAGGTTCGGGTGCTCCCCGGCCGTCGGGCTCGCCTCACCCCAGGTGGGGGCGAGCGCCTCGGCCAGATCGGCCTCTTCGGCCCGGAGGTCGGCGCACCGGCCGCGGCTTCTGACCGGATCGAACACGATCACCGTAACGTCGGCGCTCAGTTCATGAATCGCAGTGTGCTCCGGCGCCAACCAGGGCAGCCAGGATTCCATGCCGGCAAACATGAGACCTTCGGCGAGTCTGTCCCACGTTGCCGCGGCCCATGGGGCCGAGGTGAGTAGCTCCCGGGCCCGTTGCCGAGTCGGCTCGGTGGTTCGCAGCTCCCTGGCCGGGTAGGCGACGAGGGTCGCCTCACCCGCCGAACGCTGGGTGGCAACGGCGAAGGTGCGCACCGATTCGACCTCATCTCCCCAGAACTCCACCCGCACGGGCCCGTCGGCCCCGGCCGGGTACACATCGACTATTCCTCCCCGGACCGCGAACTCGCCCCGGCCTTCCACCCGATCGGTGCGGTGATATCCGTAGGCGCCGAGTTCGGTGACGAGGTCGATGGGATCGTGCACTGATCCCGATCGAAGCCGAATCGGCTCGACCGGAACCGGGCTGAGGCGCTGGATCACGGCCCGGACCGAGGCGACGACAACCGCCCCGGGGTCCTGAGAGCCGAGCCGGTGACGAGCCTTGGCCCGACGCGCCATGGTGCCGGCATTCGGCGAGACATGTTCGAAGGGAAGCGTCTCCCAGGCCGGAAGAACTATGGCGTCGTCCCAGAAGAGGGAGAGATCGTCGGCCAGTTCCTCGGCGTCCTGCTCACCGGGAACCACCGCCAGCACCGGCGCAGTCGCCCGGGCCGCAATCCCCGCAACGAAGTAGGCGCGCAGAGGCCCCGGCACCACCATTCGTCCCGGGGGTGTCGGTAGGTCGAGGACGGACCAGCGGTCCACGAATGCACCGAGCTGCGCCATAAGAAATGGAGGTTAACGGGGCGAGAAGGGGCACCCGCCTCTTCGGGAGCCGGCTGCCCGCTGCCCGCGCAGCCCGTTCGCCCCTACAACACTCCTTGTTCGCGGTACCACGCCACCATGCGCTCGAACGTCGACTCGATTGGGGTGTAGGTGATCCCGAGCTCGCGCTCGGCCCGGCTCCCATCAAAGGCGTGGCCGTGCAGCATTGTCCGGATCATTTCGGGACAGATCGGGGCCGGCTTGCGGCCCAGCCGAAAGGCACCACCCACCAGGGTTCCGGCGCTCCTGGCAGCCCATCGGGGCAAGGTTCGGACTCGGACCTCGATCCCGGCGACGGTAGCGAGCAAGGTCGCCATGTCGGCGGTGGAGAGCGTCGCTCCGGCCAGCAGGTAGCGAGCCCCTATGGCGCCGCTCTCGGCGGCCGCGATGTGACCGCGGGCGCAATCGTCGACATCGACGATGGTTGCCCGGGTGTCCGGCAGCCAGCGCAGCCGGCCGTTCAGAAATGCCAGCAGCAGACGAGCAGTGCCGGTCACCCGGCCAGGGCCCTGCACCGAGGCCGGATTGACGGAAACGACGTTGATGCCGTGGTCCTCCGCTTCGATGGCGACGGACCGTTCGGCCTCGACCTTGGAGCGTTCGTACTCCGACAGGTACCAGCCGCGATGCCTCGTGGTCTCGGTTCCCACCGTCCCTGCCTCTTCACCGATGGTGACCGCAGAGGATGTGTAGATGACCTTCCCAACCCCTGCTTTCAAAGCCGCCCGTATCACGGCGGCTGACCCGGTGACATTGGTGGCAAACATCTCACTGGAATCGGGAAGACAGAACGCATTGATGCCGGCCGCATGGAACACGACGTCGCACCCGTCCATGGCTCGAACCAGGGCATCAGGATTGGTTACGTCGGCTTCGAGGGGTCGGCCGCCACGGGCTAGAACCGCCTTGCTCCCCTCTGCTGACCGCACCGTGGCCACCACGTCGTGACCGGCCGAGACAAGGTGGTCGAGGATGACGCCACCCACATACCCGGTGGCGCCGGTGACGAGCGCCCTCACTAGCGCTTGAGGTTGCCGGCCAGTTGGCGGGCGGCCTCTTCCCCTCCGGTCACGAACGCTTCCAGGACGTCTGCGGCCTCCTGAATGAGGATCTCGGCTTCCTCGTCGGCCGCGAAGCGTTGGAGTACGAAATCGGCCGGATCCATCCGACCAGGGGGACGTCCGACACCGATACGCAGCCGCCAGAACTCGGATCCACCGGTGGTATCGACGATCGACTTGATCCCGTTGTGTCCACCAGAGCCGCGGCCGTGGTGAACTCGCATCGTTCCGAGCGCCAGATCGATGTCATCGTGGGCCACGATGAACGATTCGGGAGAGAAGTAGCGAATGAGGGGCCCGACTGCCTGGCCGGACTCGTTCATGAAGGTGGTCGGAATCGCCAGGCGGACCCGTCCGTCTCCGAGGCGACCATCCGCTAGCTGGGCCGGGATGCCCCGGGGCGCTGATCGAAACGATGTCCCCAATCTGTCGGCGACCACCGCCACCGCGTCCGCACCGATGTTGTGGCGGGTACCCGCATAGCCGGCGCCCGGGTTGCGTAGCCCGACCAGCAGAGTGGCTTCGCCGACGTCAGTCGCCTTCTGAATCCCCAGCGCCCTCATCAGCGCCTTCAGCACCCTCTTCACCCGGCTCGGCACCTTCTTCGCCTTCCTCACCCTCGAGCAGTTCGTCTTCGGCCTCCTCGGCAACCACAGCCGCAGGCACCGAAACGGTGACGACGCCGGCGTCGGGGTCGTCGGTGTACTCGACACCTTCGATGACCGGAAGATCCGAGACACGCAATACATCGCCGATCGTGAGCTCGGCGATGTCGAGCACAATGTGCGACGGAATCGCGGCCGGAAGCGCTTCCAGGTTGACGGTGCTCCGAATGGTTTCGACGATCCCGCCGTCGTCGCGAACTCCAACCGGCTCGCCCTCAAAGTCGATCCCGACTTCGGCAGCGACAGTCTCGGTCAAGGAAATGCGAATGAAATCGAGGTGGGTGATGTCACCCCGGAGCGGGTGACGCTGAATCTCGCGGGCGAGGGTCGTAATCGGTGTTCCGTCGACGTCGAGCGTGATGACCGCATTGAGACCGGCCTCGGTGTGCAGGGCGACATGCAGCTCCCGCCCGTTGACGGCCACCGAGGTGGACTCGGACTCACGGCCGTAGACGACGGCCGGGACTACCCCTTCACGACGCATGCGTCGCGATTCGGCACTACCGAGTGCGGTGCGAAATTCTGCTTTGACTGTGATGTCGGGCACGGCGGTACTCCTACGGGACGTCCTGGAACGGCGTAACAATAGCCCCCCTGTCGGCGAAGTCCACCCGCCGTCGCTAGTTTCGACCCATCACGACGAGGGGATCCTGTGCACAAGGAGAGCGCTGCCACCGAATGGCACAAGATCGAGCCGGGTGACCTGGGGGTCGGGATCATCACAACCGTGGTCGCGGGCGGCCGGGCACTCGCCATAAGCCGGACCGCCGACGGGTGGGGGGCGCTCGACAATCACTGCCCGCATCAGGGTGGCCCGCTCGGTGACGGTGAGATCGACGACCGCGGGTGGGTCATTTGTCCGTGGCACGGTTACGAGTACGACCCGGCCAGCGGAGCGCCGCCATCGGGATACGGCGACAACGCCACGTGTTTCAAGATCGAGGAGCGCGCCGACGGCTTGTACGTCGAACTGCCCGTGATGGAGGAGAAGCCCTCGATCATGGACCAGATGGTCGACGTCATGACTGACTGGGGTGTCGACACGGTATTTGGCATGGTGGGCCATTCGAATCTCGGCCTGGCCGAAGCCCTCCAGCACGCCGAAGAAGACGGCCGTCTCCGATACTTCGGTATCCGCCATGAGGGGGCGGCCGCATTCGCGGCGAGCGGCTACGCCAAGCTGACCGGCAAACCGGCCGCCTGCTTCGCCATCGCCGGGCCCGGAGCCACCAACCTGTTGACGGGCTTGTGGGACGCCAAAGTGGACCGGGTCCCCATCCTCGCTCTCACCGGCCAGGTCAATACCCAGGTGCTCGGGCCCGGAGCCTTCCAGGAGATACCGACCGCGGCCGCCTTCGAGGCAGTGGCAGAATGGAGCCAGACGGTGCTGGTTCCCGAGAACGCCTCTGAGCTCATGGCACTGGCCCTCAAGCACGCCATCATCAACCGCGACGTCGCTCACCTCATCTTCCCCGACGACACCCAGAACCTGCCCGGTCTGGCCGATCCGCCTGCCCGGCCCATCCAGGGGCGCATATCGACGGTGACGATCACTCCCCCGCAGGCCGAACTGGACCGGGCGGTTGCGATGTTGGAAGCGGCCGAACGTCCGGTCATCATCGTCGGAAACGGCGCCCGCCCATTCCGGGACGAAATCATTGCCCTGGCCGAGAAGATTGATGCGCCGGTGCTCTCGACGTTCAAAGCCAAGGGCGTAATCCCCGACGATCATCCACTCGGGACCGGTCCGCTCGGCCGTTCGGGAACGCCGATTTCGGCTGGCATCATGGGCCTGGCTGACGTACTCCTGGTGTTCGGAGCGTCATTCTCGAACCACACCGGCATCTCGAAGAACAAGCCGACGATCCAGGTCGACTTCGACCGGATGATGCTCGGCAAGTTCCATTCGGTCGACGTGCCGGTATGGGGCGAGATCGGGGTCACCTGTGGCTTGCTGGCCGACCGGCTGACTCCTCGGGACCGTCCGGAGGTCCTGGCCGACGTGGCGGACCGCAAGGCCCGCTGGCGCTCGGAGAAAGCCAGACGAGCCGAGCTGGTCGATCCGCAGGGCCGGATGCACCCCGCCAAGCTGTTCGAAGTGATGAGCCGGGTGGTTCCCGAGGACGTGGTGATGCCCGTCGACGTTGGCAACAACACGTATTCGTACGGTCACTACTTCGAAACCAAACCGGGTCAGGATGTGATCATGTCCGGCTACCTCGGCTCGATCGGGTTCGCCTTCCCGGCCGCCCTCGGAGCGTGGGCGGCGACCCGGGGAGCTCGCAAGGTGGTGAGCGTCTCGGGCGACGGAGGGTTTGGCCAGTACCTGGCCGACTTCACCACCGCGGTGAAGTACGAGATGGATATCACCCACGTGCTGCTCAACAACGACGAGCTCGGCAAGATCAGCCGCGAGCAGATCGGGGCCTACCGCCCCGTGTGGCAGACGAGCCTCGTCAATCCGAACTTCGCCGACTACGCCCGCAACTGCGGTGGTGAAGGTTTCCGAGTCGACTCTCCAGACGAGCTGGAAGCGGCGTTGACCGCCGCCATCGCGGTGAAGGGCAAGCCGTCGCTGGTGGAGGTCATCGTGTCGGCGAGGGATGTGTAGTTCCAAGTCAACAGTCAACAGTCAACAGTCAACGCCTATCCCGCTATGAAGCTGAGCCTCACTTGGCGGTCGGGGTTGTCGTTATTGGGGTCGACTAGAACGACCGATTGCCAGGTGCCGAGCTGCATGCGGCCGTCGAGCACCGGGATGGTGATGGACGGGGCGATGAAGGCGGGGAGAACGTGATCGGCGCCGTGGCCGGGCGAGCCGTGCCGGTGCCGATAGGCGAACTCGGGCGGAAGTACGTGGTCGATGATGTCGAGCAGATCGGCATCGCTGCCGGCTCCCGTTTCCATGAGCGCAACACCGGCCGTCGCATGCGGGCAGAAAACCTGAACGATCCCATCGCCTTTGCCGGCGACGAAACGAGCCACCTCTGTGGTGATGTCGAGTGCTTCCGGGCTATTGCCGGTGCGGAGGTTGAGTACTTCGCTGTCCACGGCTAGAGGGTGTAGCTCTCGCCCCAGTCGAGGGGAACAAGCTCGATATCGCTCCTGGCGAGGACGGTCTTGGCCATGCTGGTAATCCACTCACGACCTGCCGAACTGAGATAGAAGTCGTGGATGGGGACGGCCTGCTGTGGGGCGAGACGCCGGGCGAACTCCATCGACTCGAAGGTTGATCCCCACGGGATGAGAAGCGGAAGCGCCAGGACGGGGGCCGTGGTGGTCGGCTGGTAGCTGTCTCCGGGATGGGTGAGCACCCCGTCGATCGTGAAGCTGCGATTGGGCGGCGCGGTGCCCATCGGCGTCATCTCGTGAAACACATCCTCGGAACTCAGCCCGTCGGGCGTGTCTGTAACCACCGGGATGTCGTGCTTGGCGAGGAGGTCGGCCACGGCCTGATTGGCGTGCACCGCGACGTCGGTCCCCCGATCCAGCAGCCAGCGCACGAAGTCGACACTCACATGATCGCCGTGCTCGTGGGTGATGAGCACCCGCTGGATGTCCCCGATCGAGCCGAGATCGATCCCGTCATGTCCGAACGTATGGAATCCCGGATCGAGCATGGATGTCCCCTCATCGGTAGTGACGATGAGGCAGGAATCCGTGAGCCGTCGAATGGTGGGCATGGGGGAAGACTAGAGCCAGCGGACCGCCCACCGCCCACCGCCCACCGGCATCCGGTTTCCTCCCCCGGAGGGGGAGGTGGCCCGTAGGGCCGGAGGGGGCGTCCGATTTCCTCCCCCGGAGGGGGAGGTGGCCCGTAGGGCCGGAGGGGGCGTCCGATTTCCTCCCCCGGAGG
>CAXMQV010000089.1:0-5254 GCA_964195905.1 uncultured Gammaproteobacteria bacterium | reverse complement strand
CTCCTCTTCTCAAACTGGCTGGGGGGACAGGAATCGAACCCGTACTGCGTGGACCAAAACCACGTGTGCTGCCAGTTACACCACCCCCCAAATCACTCGGGGCCAGCCAGTGTACCTGGGACCTCCCGCCACCCTTGCGACACCGGAACAGCCGCCTGGACCGCCCTCGCCCCGGCCGGGCAATCGGCGATAGCGTCCCGGGCTTCATCCTCATCGAGAAAGAACCCGAACAAGGCGGGCCCGCTTCCCGACATCGCCACCGGCCTCCCCCATCGGCCCGCCAGCTCGGAACGCCAGTCGGCGAGTTCGGGGACAAGCGCCTCGGCAGCCGGTTGCAGGTCGTTGCGAAGCGGATCGTATTCGCGGAGGCCGGGCGGCAGGGCCGATTGGGGAAGGGCGGCGCCTGCGGGCTCTCCGAGTTGATCCCACCGCCGGTAAACATCCGGCGTTGAGAGCTCAAAGCCGGGCACCACAATGCCGAGGGCGTAGCCACCCACCATCGGCTGCTGAGTCACCCGTTCGCCCCGACCCTCCAGCACGGCCAGGCCGCCGGTCAGGCAGAACGGGATGTCGGCCCCCAACTCGAGCCCCAGTGCCGGAAGCCGGTCGACGGGCAGTCCGTACAGGTGGGCGGCAAGCCCGAGGGCAGCGGCGGCATCGGCGCTTCCGCCGCCGAGCCCGGCCGCTACCGCAATACGTTTGTCGAGGCTCATCGCAACGGACCGGCGCGAGCCGGCCTCGGACCGAACCGCCTGCAGCGCTCTCCAGGCGAGATTGTCGTCCGACCCCTCCATGCCTTCGGCGCTGAATGCGTCGTCCTCGCTGCCGGCCAGTGTCAGCCCGTCGGACCACGAAATCGATTGCGCCAGTGAGATGAGCGGATGGAAACCGTCAGATCCGAGACCGGAGACCACCAGCCCCAGGTTGACCTTTGCGAAGGCTTCCGCCGCCAGTTGATCAACCATCGACGACCTCCGCCAGGGCCAGGAACTCCGCCACCTCGAGATCTTCAGGACGTGACCGCGGATCGATGCCGGCCTCGGTGAGAACGGCCTCGGGGTCGGGCAGGGCAGCCGCCAGTGAGCGGCGGAGCATCTTTCTCCGTTGGCCAAAGGCCGTGGATGCCAGCCGGGCAGCCGTGCCGGCGTGGGGAGGTGCCTCGTGTCGGACGATGTCGACCACCGCCGACTCCACGTCCGGTTGCGGATAGAAGACCGTCGGCGGTACCCGGAACGCCAGAGAAGGCGTGGCGTAGAGACGGGAGATCACACTCGGGATACCGTACACCCGCGAGCCCGGGCCGGCAGTGAGCCGATCGGCCACCTCCCGCTGCACCATGACAACAAACCGCTCGGGCTGAGAGCCGGCCTGCAGCCAGTCCAGTAGCAGCGTGGTCGATAGGTAGTACGGGAGGTTGGCAACCACCGTCCATGCGCCGTCACCAACGAAGGCCTCTGCTGCATCGGCAAAACGGACCTCAACGTTCTCGACGTCAGCCAACACTTCGTCGAGGACCGGGCGAAGACGCTCGTCGATCTCATAGGCAACCACCGTGGCGCCGGTGGCGGCCAACGCTCTCGTCAGGGTGCCCGTGCCGGCTCCCACCTCCAGGATCTGCCGACCGGGGCCGACCTCGGCGAGGTCGACGATCTTGCGAATGATGTTGGGATCCATCAGGAAGTTCTGTCCGAGGCGCTTGACGGGATTGATCCCGTGACGGCGCAGCAGGCCGATGATCTCGGCTCTTCCCTGGGCTCCGTCAGCCACCGAAGACCCGCTCGGCGGCGGTGGTAGTCGAGCGCGCCACCTCCTCGACGTCCGTGCCCCAGACCTCGGCGAGCGTTTGGCCGACCAGGACGACCCGCGACGGCTGGTTCTCCTCCTCGCGGAATGGAGGCGGGGTGAGTAACGGGGTGTCGGTTTCCACCACCGTCCGTTCCGGCGGGGCCTCAACTGCTCCCCGTCGAATGGTGTCGCCGTTCTCGAAGGTGAGCGGACCGGCGTAGGAGAAGGTGACATCGAGGTCTCTAAACCGTTTCGTCCATCTGGGACCCGCCGTCCAGCAATGGAGAATCGTGCGGGGACCTGCCCCCGTGTCCTCCAGAATCTCAAAGACCGAGGAAAAGGCATCCCGGCAGTGCACGATGATCGGGAGGCCGGCCGTCTGGGCGATTTCGATCTGAGCTTTGAACACCTCGATCTGGATACCGCGCGGCGAGAGGCTTCGATAGAAATCGAGCCCGATCTCCCCGACCGCATCGGCAGCGCGTGCCAGTTCGGCGATCCGGTCGGCCTGAGCCGCCCACTGAGTGGCGTCGTGCGGGTGCAGGCCTGCCGACCACTTGAGGCGATCGTCGGATTCGGCCAGCCGCCGGGCAGCCTCCGACGAGAGGGCATCAACCCCGGGAACCAATACCCATTCCACCCCGGCCAGAGCAGCCCGTGCCAGCGACTCGGTTGGCTCAGCTTCAGCCAGCTGGAGATGACAGTGGGTGTCGACCCACACGGCCGAACCTCAGTCCTCTTCGATGCGGGGGAAGAGCGGGTCGCCGCGCCGAACGGTCACCTCCGGGAAGATCCCGAATACCGCCGTCTCGGTATACGGCGCCGTGTCGGGCCGGCCATCGAGCCCGAGCTGCTCCCACAGCCGCGATGCCGCGTTCGGCATGACAGGAGAGACGAGGATCGCCCCGACTCGCAAAGCCTCCAGCAACCCATTCAAGACCTCATCGAGGCGGCCGCTGGCGGCCGGATCCTTGGCGAGCGCCCAGGGGGCATTCTGTTCCACGTAGGCATTGGCGGCCCCGAAAAGGCGCCAGACCCCCAGCAGGGCATCGTTGAATCCGAACGTTCGAAATCCGTCAAGCGCCTCGAGGGCCCCCGCGGCAGCCGCCCGCAGTTTGTGGTCCGATTCCTCGCTCCCGGTCACTGCCGGAACCGTTCCATTCCGATACCGCTCAACCATGTTCAGGACCCGGTTGGCAAGGTTGCCAAGATCGTTTGCGAGGTCGGCGTTGTACCTATCGACCATGCCTTCCCACGAGAAGTTGCCGTCGGGACCGAACGAGACGTCACGCAGAAAGTGGTATCGATACCCGTCAACACCGAAGGTGTCGACGAGGTCGGAGGGGGCGATCTGGTTGAGGGCCGTCTTGGACATCTTCTCGCCCCCGACCAGCAGCCAGCCGTGGGCGGCAACCTGGCGGGGCGGCTCGAGACCGGCTGCCAGCAGCATCGCCGGCCAGATAATGGCATGAAAGCGAAGGATGTCCTTGCCGACAAGATGGACGGCCGGCCACCACTTCTCGAATTGGCCATCGCTCTTTCCATATCCGATGGCGGTGGCGTAGTTCATGAGCGCCTCGACCCACACATAGGTCACCTGGGTGTCATCCCACGGGATGGGGATGCCCCATTGGAGCGACGACCTGCTGATCGAGAGGTCCTCGAGACCCTGGTTGATGAATCCCACGACCTCGTTGCGCCTGGCCCTCGGATGGACGAAATCGGGGTTGGCCTCAATGTGGGCCAGCAGGGCGTCTCCATACTTGGAAAGACGGAAGAAGTAATTGTCCTCGCTGAAGTGCTCGACCGGAGTGCCGTGGATGGGGCACCCTCCCCCTTCCAGCAGGTCTTCCTCCTTGTAATAGTCCTCACACGAGACGCAATAGAGACCCTCATAGCGATCCTGGTAGATATCGCCGCTGGCGTAGAGGGTTTGCAGAAACGCCTGAGCACCCTCTTTGTGGCGAGCCTCGGTGGTTCGAATGAAGTCATCATTGGAGATCTCGAGAAGATCCCACGTTTCCCGGTAGCGGTTGCTCACCTCGTCGACGAGCTGCTGGGGGGTCAGGCCGCGGTCGGCGGCGGCGCGGGCGATCTTGAGGCCGTGCTCGTCGGTCCCGGTCAAGTAACGGGCGTCCTCACCCGCCAGCCGGTAGAAGCGGATCAGCGCATCGCCGACAACGGTGGTGTAGGCATGGCCGATGTGGGGTGAGTCGTTTACGTAATAGATCGGTGTCGTGAGATACATGGGGTGAGGCGGAGGCTAGTGGCGCTCCGTCCCGGCCAACGACCCGACCGGAAGCGAACGCCCAGCGCGGCAATCTGCTGGGTAAGCTTGGGCGACTGTGGGGGGCCGACGGCAAGAGAGGTATTAATGGACACCGGTATTGTCCGCAAGATGGACGACCTCGGCAGGATTGTTATTCCGGCCGAGACACGTCGCCTTTTCAACATCCGCGAGGGTGATCAGCTGACCATTTGGGTGGACGGCGAGAACATCACCATGCGGAAGTTGGAGGCGACCTGCACCTTCTGTGGTTCGACAGATAGCGTCAAGGCTTTCCACGGCAAAGGGATCTGCCCGGTTTGCACCGGCGAACTGCAAAACGGCAGCCACTAGCCGATTAAGAATCGAGCCGCCCCCGGGCGGCCTCGTATAGAAGTCGTCGGCGCACTCCATGTGCGCCGGCTGCGCGTTTGACCGCTTCACTGAAGAGCGCACCGCCTTCGACCAGCTGATGGACGGACGCGATCGCAGCCTCCATGTCGCCGGGCACAACCGGGGCTCCCCCCACCACCACCGTCAGCTCCCCTTTCGGCGGGTGGTCCTGGTAATGAATGGCAGCTCCCGCCAGGCTCCCGCGCCACACCTCCTCGTGGAGCTTGGTCAACTCCCTGGCCACGGCGACGGGTCGATCCGGTCCACAGGCGTCGGCCAGCGCCTCGAGTTCCCTGGCTGCCCGCGACGCGGCCACGAACAGCACCATCGTGCGCGGCTCGGTGGCCAATTCGGCGAGCCTGGCCTGCTGCTGGTCGTGTTTGCGAGGAAGGAAACCCTCGAACACAAATCGCTCGGAAGGGAGGCCCGAGACCGCCACAGCCGCAGTCACCGCACTCGGGCCGGGCACCACCGTCACAACCGCATCTGCTTCGAGGGCAGCTCGCACCGCGGTCAGGCCCGGATCGGAAACCGTCGGCATACCGGCGTCGGTGATGAGCACGACGGTGGCGCCCCGCTCGAGATGGTCGGCAAGCTCGACCGCCCGGGCGGCCTCATTTGCCACGAAGTAGCTGCGTAGCGACACCCGCAAGCCCAGGGCGGCGATGAGTTTCCCGCTGCGCCGGGTGTCTTCGCAATAGACGATGTCGGCCGACGCCAGCACGTCGCGCAGTCGTTGCGAGACGTCGGACAGATTTCCGATCGGCGTGGCGCACAGGACGAGGGTGCCGGGCATGGCGGGAGCCTATC
>CAXMQV010000088.1:0-23505 GCA_964195905.1 uncultured Gammaproteobacteria bacterium | reverse complement strand
GCCGGTCTCGGCAATCCTGGTAGCGCGTCCGTACGACAAGAAAGATTCGGGCGACGCGAAGATGCGTGCCCTGCATGAAGGCGAAATTATTATTGCTGGTGCAATTGGTAATAAGTGGTCCGGCTACTTTGAGATCGAGGCCGAAGACGAAACTGGTTTCGAACCGGAGGTTGCGCCTGCCGTTCTCACCTACAATCAGAGCAGGGAGTTCAATGTTCAGTTCGTGTATGGATCAACTTTTTGGGCTGACTCCTACGGCATACTGAACGATCACTTTCGCCTGACGCGCGGACATGTAGGTGCGATTGACCAAAGATTTGGCGGCGCCGACAATAACGGACGATTTCGTTCGGTTCGACAGAGTGTTGGTATCTACGGACGTTTTGCTGAGCGCTTCTTCTATAACCTGAACATCGGTGGTGTTTCTGGAGATCCTGAGGGTGAAAACCCATCGACGGTGAGCGGTCTGTTCAATGCAGATATCACGGATAACTTTATGGTTGGTGCGTTTGCAATGAGTGGTGATGATGAAATCACCACGCGCGACTTCAGCCGGGCCGGCGTTCAGTTTCAGACGGACCTGGGGGACCTGAGACTACAGGGGCTCTATATTGCCGGAACTGATGATCGGGCCGCACTCGACATCAGGGGGCCGGGCGAAGATGATAATAACGCCTTTTCGTTGCAGGCCATATACACGGTCATCAACGATGATCTGCGACCAACCTGGGTGCCGAAGGTTCGTCATGTGGAGCGGCCCACCCCCGGGCATGGTGAATACGAGATCGTCGTCTCCGGGTGGGTAGGCACTGAGGTGGAGAGCGAGTTCTTCCACGACAAAGGGAGAGAGTGCCAACGTGCGTCGGGACGACGCTGTCTTCGGCTCCTTGAGCACCCCGTCTTTCAGCGTCCAGTCCACTTGCAGCGACCCGTCAGTCAGGTCCAACTTGGGGACAGTGAGACCGGCGGCCTCCCCAATCCTCAGTCCGACGAAACCTCCAACGTAAATCATGGCCCGGAACCTCGGGTCGATGGCGGCAGCAAGGGCATGGATTTCATCGACCGTCAGATACTCGACCTCCCGATCAGGTTCCCTCGGTAGTTCCACTCCCCTACAGGGGTTGCGGGTGATGAGACCCTCGTCGATTGCAGCCTCAAAAGCCCCGCTGAGGAGCTGAACGGCTCGACGAACAGTTGAGGGGGCCAAGGTGGCGGACAATCCCGTCACCCATGGCTCGACATGCTGGCGACGTTTGACGTGACCGAGCTTCAGGCTCCCAAGTTCCGGGTAGACGTGGTTGCGGAGCAGCGAGTCGTCCCGCTTGGCGCTACTGGCACCACGGCGGCGTTTCGTTGATTCGATGGCGTTCACCCACTGCTCAACCGTGCAGGTGTCGGTGTACATCTCGACCGGGTCACGAATCCCAATCTGGTCGGTGAGGTTCACATCCTTCGCCGCCAATTCTCCTTCCAGCTTGGCGACTTGGGCCTGCTCGGGGGCTACAAATCGGCGCTCCACGCTCCGGCGTTCACTCACCAACGGGTTCGCCAGGTCGAACACCGGCTCCTTCCATGTGGCGATCCAGCTCTTGGACCCGTCCTTCAACACTTCGTAATAGATGCCGGGCCACTTGCTCTTGTGCCGGTTGCTCGCCAAGGTATCCTCCCGCCTGAAGCCCATGACCCCCTGGTTGGGGAAAGTGGTTGGGGCGACACTTTGAAGCCTACAGCAGCGACCAGCGAACCTACGGAAATGCCTGTAGGTGTTGAGGTTTTGGAGGCACCCGGGCGTTTAGCTCAGTTGGGAGAGCGCTTCCCTTACAAGGAAGAGGTCGGCGGTTCGAGCCCGTCAACGCCCACGGGGACCCTTCGGGTTCCTTACGAGTTGGCTTTGCCAACTCGTACCTAAAGCGCTGAAAGAGCGCTTCCCTACCCATCACCCAGAGGTGGGGTTTCGCCGATCTCGAGACCTGGAGATCCCGTCTGGCCCTCTAGGCTGACGCAACCAACTACGAAGGAAACGAGAATGGCCCTGGATTCCACGGCAACAGCCCATTGGGAAGGCGACCTGATGTCCGGTGGTGGCACCACCACTCTCACCTCCGGCGCCGGTGGTCCGTTCCCTGTCGATTGGAAGGCACGTTCAGAGGAGCACGGCAGCAAGACCAGTCCAGAGGAGTTGATTGCTGCCGCCCATGCGACATGTTTTTCGATGGCGCTGTCCAACGGCCTGGGTAAGGCCGGCACCCCACCGGATCATCTCGACGTGACGGCGACCGCTACCTTCGTTCCCGGGCAGGGCATTACCGGGATGCGGCTGGTCTTGTCCGGTGAGGTACCCGGTCTCAGCGACGAAGAGTTCCGGGAGGCTGCCGAGGAGGCTAAGAAGAACTGCCCGGTCTCTCAAGCTCTTGCTGGAAACGTCCCCATTACCCTCGATATTCGCTGAACAGGCAAGACGACTGCCAAAACGGTGTCACCTGACCTACCCATTCGTGTCTCGACCGAGATTGAGAAGTGCCAGGACGTGGTCGGCCGCCTTCACAAGATGTGTTGCGAGCCAGACCGAAGCCCGCGTATGCAGGCGATTGAAGACGCGCTTGGCGAGGCCGGGTCGCACCTGTCGGGCGGTATCACGGAAGCGACCGCCCGCGACGTGCTCGCCATCCTCACCGACGTCGGTTCACAAATCGGACGGCTACAAGTCGAATGCTGTACCGAGGCACGCCTTCCGCTCTATTCCGAGGCGCTCGAACACCTCACCAGAACACAAATTGGCATCAATTCGGAACTCGGTCGGGGGCACTAGGCCTCGCCTTCATCGAGTCTCCGCCTCATGTCCGAAAACACAGCTCGTCCACAGCCGGCGGACGTTCCCAATCAGCCGCCCAGGGTCCAGATACCGGCTACCGGGGCCCAGCCGGATTGACCCCACTGGTAGGTGACGTCGGGCGGGCTGGAGTCGTTGCTGTTCTTGAGGCGCACGGCCCCGGCGTCGATGAGGCCGACCGAGTCAATGCCGTCGCCGTCCCAGTCCCCGATCGTGATGGCCTCCACCTCACCGACACTGAACATGCCGTCGGTCGATGCCAGATCGCCGGCAGGTAAGTCGTTGGTGAGATAGACCATGCCGGTCTCGGGTCGATAAAGGAGCAGTTCGTCGAGCAGCCCACCATCGATGTTTCCGGCCATCGCTATGTCGCCCCGTTGGCCGAACCAGAATTCGAGATCGGCCACGCCGGTGCTGTTGGCGTTCCGGAGGAACATCTTGCCGGCCCGATTGACGCCGAGGCTGTCGCGGCCATCGCCGTCCCAATCACCGACGAACACCTGGTCCCCGGGAATTCCATAGAAGAATGTGAGTCCCGAGTCCGCCACGGCTACCGACCCATCGGCCGGGAACTCGTTGGTCAGATAGACGAATCCACTGGATGGACGGAACATCCCGGGAGTGGCGAGGCCATCGCCATCCCAATCTCCGAGCAGCGGGGTATCGTCCGGCATGCCATACCAGAACGTCCAATCCGGCTGTCCATCCACCGGCACATGCCACAACCCGCTCGGCTCCACCAGCACCACGTCGGCCGCGGGGGTCGGCTCCGGGCCCGGCACAAGCACGTCAATCGCCGCCAACTCGCCCGGTGACCCGAGCGAGGCGATTGCCGTCGAGTACCACCCCCAACGATTGGCATGGCCGTACACATACGCGACCGCCCCGGCGGCCATAGTCGCCTCGGCGTCGGCCCGAATGTCGTCGGCATTGTGCGGTTCGGTCCAGCTGCAGAAGGGCGGCTGATCGTTCTCGTATCGAACCTCGGCGGCCACGACCGGCTTACCGTGCACGGCCAGCGCCTCGAGGGCGTCCTGGAGCTGGGCAGGGGTGAGGCAGTGCTGGTTGAGCGACACGTAGTCCAGCCAGGGCTCATCCGCGAAGATATTCCAACTCGACGTGAATCCCCCAGGACCGTACGTCTTTGGTTCGGGGGCTCCGGCGGCATCCAGTCCGGCGGACATCATCGACCAGGTCTCGGCCGTTGACGCCTCACTGTCTCCGAACCAGTAGTCGCCGCCGAGCACCCACGAATCGAGACCGGGATGGTTACCCCAGCGTTGTCCGAGCAGGTAGCCGTAGTCGTAGGCCTTCTGCCCGTTGTTCGGGTCGTCGGGATCAAACCAATCGTCGAAAGGTGGCGGGTCGCGGTCCTGCAGGCCGGGGCGGACTCCGGCGTAGTCGGCAGCCCAGGCAATGGCAATGGCGACCAGCACGCCGCGCTCGGCTGCCTCGTCGAGGATGAAATCCATCCGGGCCAGATAGGCGGGGTTGGGCGACGAGAAGCTTTCCATCGCGATATTCGTCCCGGGGATCTTGTCCGCCAGGCCGCCCTGCCAGGTGAATGGGGCGAGGGAGACCCACGTACCGGCGAACCCGGCATCGGCCAGGTGAGTGAGGTACTGCTCGATCTCAGCGTCGGTTGCGTTGTTCGGGAGCGACCAGGCTGTATCAAACAAGCGGACCTGCTGAGCCGCCTCGACCGGCCCGGCCGGGAACAGCGAAGCTACCAGGGCGAAGGTCATCGCCGCAACCACTGTTCGCATTGTGAATTCTCCGTTTGACCGCGTTCGGTGACCCTCGAACAGTGTAGGTCCAGAACGACCATGGAGGCACAGAGGAACCGGGAATTCGTCGCCAAGATATCCCGTCCATCACCTGTGGGAGATCCTCAAGCCGTCGCCCCCGTGTTCCGAAGAAATCCGGAAGGCCAATCAACCTCGAGGAGTCTGTTCGCACATGTCACGCCCGCGACCGCAAGACAATTGGGATGCGATGGTCAAGCTATACCTTGACGAAATCGGTACCTACGACTTGCTCGATGCCGACGGCGAGACCGAGCTCGCCAAGCTGATCGAGGATGGCGAAGCGGCTCGAGAGACGCTCGGTCGGGCCAGATCCGGTGCTCGCCGGGCCGAGCTCGAGGAGATCCTGCTGGCCGGCGAGGACGCTAAAGCGGCGTTTATCCAGGCCAACCTTCGCCTCGTGGTCTCGATCGCCAAGCGGTACACCGCCTCGGGCCTTCCCTTCCTCGACCTCATTCAGGAAGGCAACCTCGGCTTGATCCGGGCGGTCGAGAAGTTCGACTGGAAGAAGGGCTTCAAGTTCTCAACCTACGCCACCTGGTGGATTCGCCAGGCAATCAACCGTGCCATCGCCGACAAGGCACGCACCATCCGGGCGCCGGTGCACATGACCGACGCCATCGGGCGCATCCAGAAGGCCGAGTCGTTCATCTACGCCCGGCTGGGCCGATCTCCGACTGTCGCCGAGCTGGTCGAGGAGACCGGCATCGACAAGCGCAAGGTCCTGCAAGCGCTCAAGGTGGCTCCCGAACCGATCTCGATCTTTGACCCCGTCGGCGACGATGGGGCGACGGTTGGCGACTTCATCGAGGATCACGAGTCGCTCAGTCCCTTCGAGTTCGCGGCGGCCAATCAACGCAGAGCCGTTCTCGGAAAGCTGCTCAGCAATCTGAACGAGCGCGAACAGCGGGTCCTCACCCTTCGTTTTGGCCTGCAGGACGGCATCCCCCGCACCCTCGACCAGGTCGGTCAGGAATTCCGACTAACGAGAGAGCGGATCCGCCAGATCGAGGGCAAGGCGATGGCCAAGCTGCGCCATCCTGCCAATCCCGGGGAAGTGCAGGGTTTCGTCTCCCTCAAAGGCTGACCGGGCTGATAATGTGCGCCGATGATCAGGCGCCTCACCCCCCTCGTTCTCGCCCTTGTGATCGCAGCCGGGTGTGCCGGCGACTCCGAGGACCCGAGCGCCTCCTACTTCGAAGACGCCGCCGCGATCTCAACCCGGTACGAGACCGCCGCGTTCTCACACTTCACCGAGTATCAGGCCGCCCTCGAGTCGGCCACCCCCGAGACCGGTGACGACGTCTACGTTGCCGCCAACCAGGACCTCTTCTCCGGCCTGGCCGATGATTTCGGCGCCGCCGTCTCCGGTTTGGCCGGCCTCACGGCCCCGGAAGACGCCGTGAACCAACACGATGCCTGGTTGGCGGCCGCCCGAACCCTCTCCGGGGTGTTTACGAGCGCCGACGACCAGTTGTCAACGCTGACCGAGGCGTCGGCCGTCAACACGGTCGTCAGCGGACTGCCGCTCGCCGACCTCCAGGTTGCCTATCGGAGCGCCTGTGACGCCATGGCCGTTCTGTCCGGTGCCGAGCAGACGACCATCATCGCCTGCGAGCCACCGGGAACCGGGGCCTAGCCGCTCAGCTATTCCACCACCGGTCGCCGGTCGAGAGGGGAAGCTTCGCCGACGAGGGCGGGCCCCAGGTGCCGGCCGCATACGGCTCGGGTATCGGAGGGTTATCGAGTATCGGCTGATAGAGACTCCAGGCCGCCTCCACTTCGTCGGATCGAACAAACAGGGTCTGATCGCCGAGCACGACGTCTTCGATAAGGGTTTCGTAAGCGCCCGGCAACTGACCGAACGCTTCGCTGTAGCGGAAGTCGAGCGGGACAGTTTGCAGACGCATGTCCTGATGGGGCGCCTTCACGTCGAAGAGCAGCTCAAAGCCCTCGTTCGGCTGGAGGGTGATAACGATGGCGTCCGAGTGCACGTCGGAGGCCCCGTCCAACTCAAACAGGCGGACCGGAGGCTCCCGGAATCGGACAACGATGTACGTGAGCCGCTCGGGGAACCGCTTGCCGGTTCGCAGGTAGAACGGCACCCCCTGCCAGCGCCAGTTGTCGATGAAGAGGCGCAGACTCACGGCCGTCTCGGTGATTGAGCCCTCGGCGACGCCCGCTTCGTCCAGGTAGCCGGCAACCATCTCATCCTCGATGGTGCCGCCGGCGTATTGGCCGAAGACAACGTCGTCGACTGCGATCGGGACGATGGACCGGAGGACTTTGACCTTCTCGTCGCGAATCGAGTCGGCGTCGAGCTTGGCGGGCGGTTCCATGGCAACCAGGGTCAGGACCTGGGTGACGTGGTTCTGGATCATGTCTCGGAATGCGCCTGCCTGGTCGTAGTACCCGGCGCGGCTCCCCAACCCGAGATGCTCGCCGACGGTTATCTCCACGCTCCGGACCAGCGAGCGGTTCCATGAGTTCTCGAAGAGGGCGTTCGCAAACCGGAAGACGAGCAGGTTCTGAACGGTCTCCTTCCCGAGGTAGTGGTCGATCCGATATACCTGGTGTTCCTGGAAGCTGGCGTGCACGATCTCATTGAGCGACCTGGCCGACTCGAGCGACTTGCCGAACGGCTTCTCGATGACGAGTCGGGTGAAGCCGGGGCTCCGATTGAGCCCGACTCCCGCCAGTCCCTCGATCGCCGGCGGAAACACCCGCGGCGGGATGGCGAGGTAGAAGGCACGATTGCCGGGAAGGTCGTTGGCTGATTCGATGGCCGTGATCTTGTCGGCCACCGCCTGCCATCCGCCCGCCTCATCGGCATAGGAAACGTAGTGGATGGATGTGTCACACCAGGCTGCCATCGATTCGGGAGCCAGTCCGGCCAGCATGAGGCCCTCGCGGGCCCAGGTCCGATAGGTCTCGTCGTCCTGTTCGGAACGTCCCACTGCGAGAACGTGGAACCGGTCTTGCCAGCCATTTTTCTCCGCCATGTCGGCGATAGCGGGCAGGAGCTTGCGACGGGTGAGGTCGCCGGTTCCACCGATGATCACAAAAAGAGTCGGCGCAAAGGTGCCCATCAGCTTTCCTTCTTGACGGCGTGCCCGCCGAACTTGCCCCGCATGGCAGAAAGCACCCGATGGCTGAACTCGACCTCGTCACGCGACCCGATCCTCCCCATGAGCGCCATGGTGATGACCGGTGCGGCCACATTGAGGTCGATAGCTTCGGCCACCGTCCAGCGCCCCTCACCAGAGTCCGGGACATAGGGAGCGATGCCGTCCAGTGTCGGGTTCTCTTCGAGCGCCTCGACACTCAAGTCGAGCAGCCAGGACCGCACCACGCTGCCGTGCTGCCACACCCGTCCGATCTGGGCCAGGTCGAGGCCGAACTCCTCCTTGTCGTGGAGGATGGCGAAGCCCTCGGCATAAGACTGCATGATTCCGTATTCGATCCCGTTGTGGATCATCTTGACGAAATGTCCCGACCCGACGGGGCCCATATGTCCCCACCCGGTGGTGGGCGACGGCGCCAGGGTCTCCAGGATCGGGCGGAGCCGTTCGACGGCTGCTTCATCCCCGCCCACCATCATGCTGTACCCCTCGGCCAGGCCCCAGATGCCGCCGGAGGTCCCTACGTCGAGCAACTGGATGTCCTTCCCGGCCAGGACGACGGCCATGCGCTTGGTGTCCTTGTAATTGGAGTTCCCGCCGTCGATGACCGTGCACCCGGCTTCGAGCAGTTCGGCGAGGACTTCCAGCGTTACATTGGTGGGATCCCCGGCCGGGACCATGACCCAAATGTGACGGGGTGAGTCGAGCTGCGACACGAGATCCTCGAGCGATCCGGCGCCACCGGCGCCGATTTCCACCACTCGCTCAACCGCTTCGGGATTGCGGTCATACCCGATGACCTCATGGCCGCCCCGCACGAGGCGTTCGGTCATGTTGGCGCCCATCTTCCCCAGTCCGACCATTCCAAGCTGCATGGGCTTACTCCTTAGTGTCGTGCGTCGTGAGTTCGTGCTGATATCGCCGAGCATTCGGCGTCATCTGGCAAGGACGCAGGACGAAGGCATAGCGGTGCTACGTCGAGGACGAGGACGCAGCCAGGGGCGTCGAGGCCCGGCGACATTCTGTACAGACTTGCGGCGCAGGGCACTAGATGTCGATTCCGAGCCCTGCCAGCTCACGTCGCAGCTGGCCGGGATTGTCGTAGTGAATGGTGTGCATGCCTTCGGTGATGGCACATTCCAGGTTGAGATCGCGGTCGTCGACAAAGACGCACTCCCGGGCGCTTCGCTGGGTGATCTGGAGGGCGAGGCGGTAGATGGCCTGATCCGGTTTCTTCACTCCGAGGAATCCCGAGCTGAAGAAGGCCGTGAAGTACCGGTCGAGCTCGAACCGGTCGATCCTGGCCTGGTTCAACTCGAGCGATTCGTTGTTGAGCGTCGCCAGCAAGTACCGGCCCGAAGCGGCCAGTTCCTCAATAACGGACAGGGTCTCGGGGAACACCGCGGATTCGGCAACCATGCTCTGTTGAAACGCGGCGGGCGTGAACTGGCGCTCCCGGTAGAAGATCGTCCGATCGAGGTAGTCCTCGATGGTCATGCGACCGGTTTCGAACGCGTCGGCCACGAACTCGTGCCGGTCGCGGAATTCCTCGTAATCGAGGCCATAGGACTCGACGCAATGACGGCGACTGCTCCGATCCCATCCATTGGTCAGCAGCACGCCACCGAGGTCGAAGAAAAGCGTCGTGATGTCAGGCAAGGGAACTCACCGCATCGAGCACAGTTTCCAGACCTGTCAGCCACTCGCTTCCCAGCTGGATCCGCAGGACCACCTGCTCACGCCCCTCGAGCGCCCGGTAGTCCCCCTCCGCCTGGCCAACCACGAGCCGGCCGAACGTGTAGTCCGTTTCCGGAACGGCGATGTCGGGCTCTGGCTCATCGACCAGTTGCAGGAAGAGAGCACCGGGGCCGCCCTTGTGGAGCTGGCCGGTCGAATGAAGGAAGCGGGGCCCAAACCCGACCGTGGTGGCCGCCCCGGTGAGCTCGCGGAGGTGATGGCGTAACCCTTGCAGCACCTCGATCGCTTCGGCCGTCATCGGTAGGTAGGCCGAGATCCCGATGTAGGCCCGCTCCGGAAGCTTGGCCAGCCAGTTCGCCAGACGGGTGGCGTCGGCCGGTCCGGCTGCCACGATGGGAGCGCCGCCTTCGAGTTCGCCGGCCATGGCCTGGCGGGCGAGTTCCTTGGCGACCTGGACATCGGGTTGGTTGAACGGATGAATCCCGAGGACGGCGCCGGCGGCGGCGGTCGCCAATTCGGCGACGAACATGGCACCGCCCAGCTCCTCCCGGGTTTGCAGAGTCACCCGGATGACCGGGTGACCGGCACCGGCCAGGGCGTCGAGTCCCACCGGGTCTTCACCCTCGAGGTGGTAGGAGAGGAACAGACGATCGTCACCGTAGGCCTCCAGCTCGGCGAGATCCTCACCCGCCACCGGCACGATGCCGGTGCCGTCCTTGCCGGTGCTTTCCGCCACGAGCTGCTCAAGCCAATTCGGGAAGGCAGCCAGGCCGGGAGATGTAACCACCGTGAGCTTGTCGCGGCCGGCCAGGGCGGCTTCCCCCCAGGCTGCTCCCAGCTGCAGGCCCGGGTTGTCCGGGCCACTCCCCCGGCAGGCGGCGGCGGTGGCCGCGGCCGCTGAGAGGATGGCACCGATGTCGGCCCCGATCAGAGCTGCGGGCACCAGGCCGAAATGGGTCAGGGCCGAATAGCGTCCCCCAACATCGGGTGGGGTGTTGAACACCCGCCGGAACCCGCGCTCGGCCGCCAGATCTTCGAGGGAGCTCCCCGGATCGGTGATGGCAACGAAGTGGCGCCCCTGGGGCACGCCCTCCACCACCAGGCGGTTCCAGAAATACCGAAGGAAGCTGAGGGTTTCGAGCGTGGTGCCGGACTTGGATGCGACGAGGAACAGCGTCTCTGACAGCTCGATGCGGGCGTCGACCGCCCGCACGGCTCCCGGATGGGTGCTGTCGAGCACGATCAGCTCCGGATAGCCGGCGGCGTTGCCAAAGGTCGCCTGGAACACCTCGGGAGCCAGGCTCGAGCCCCCCATGCCGAGCAGCACGACAAATCGAAAACCCTCGGCGACGATCTCGGCCGCGAAGCCTTCCAGATCGGACACCGTGGCAGCCATCTCCTCAGGAAGCGACAGCCATCCCAGCCGATCGGTCAGCTCAGGCAAGTCCGTCTCGGCCCAAACGGTTGGGTCCTTGGCCCAGATCCGGCGGGCCATGCCGTCCGAGTCCCATCCGTCGAGGCGTGCCTCGACTGCGGCCGCCATCGGGCCGAGCGTCATATCCATCTCAGCCGGCACGGACGAACCCCGCTTTCTCCTCGAGCGTCGCCATCAGCGACTGAAAGGCGGCCGCAAACGCTGCCACTCCGTCCTCTTGCAGGGTGGCGGTGACGTCGTCGAAGTCGACTCCGCACCCCGCCAGGGCGGCCATGTCGGTGTCGGCCCCGTCCCAGTCGTCCAGGAGCGTTGTCCCCGGCACAGTCCCGTGGTCCCGGAAGGCGTCGATGGTGGCGGGCGGGGCAGTGTTCACCGTGTTTGGGCCGATGAGCCCTTCCACATATAGCACGTCGGAGTAGGCGGGGTTTTTGGTGCCCGTCGATGCCCACAGCAGGCGCTGGGGCCTGGCTCCCCGGGCCGCCAGGTGGCCGAACGACTCTTCGCCGAAGAGCTCCTCGTAGAGTCGGTAGGCCTGCTTGGAATTGGCGATGCCGGCCTTTCCGCGCAGCGCCAACGCCTCCCCGGTACCGATATCGGTTAGCCGGTTGTCGGTCAGGGTGTCGACCCGGCTCACGAAGAACGAAGCCACCGAGGCAATGCGGGATGGGTCGGCAGCAACCTCCAGGCCCCGGATATAGGCCCGGGCTATCGACTCGTAGTGTTCGAGGGAGAAGATGAGCGTGACGTTCACGTTGATGCCCCCACCGATGAGGGTCTCGATGGCGGGCACTCCTTCGGCGGTGGCGGGCACCTTGACGAGCAGGTTGGGTCGATCGACCGCCGCCCACAGTCGCCGCGCTTCAGCGACGGTGGCATCGGTATCGGAAGCGAGCAACGGAGAGACTTCGAGGCTCACGAAGCCATCGGCGCCGTCGGATTCGTCATAGACGGGACGCAAGATGTCGGCCGCCGAACGGATGTCCTCGATCGCAAAGGACTCATAGAGGTCATTGACCGTGCTGTCGGGGTCTCGCTCGAGGGCATCTCGAATGTCATCGTCGTATTCCGTGCTGCCGGCGATGGCGGCCTGAAAGATGGATGGATTCGAGGTGACGCCCCGGATACCCTCGGCGACAAGATCGGCCAGGCCGCCGCCTTCCAGCAGGTCCCGTCGGATGAAATCGAACCACACAGACGTACCGGCCTCGTATATCTCGTTGAACTTGGTCATAACCACTCTTCCCTCATCGCTGGACGGTCACCCGGTAGTCGGTGGTGTCCCATTGGTCGGTATCTTGCCAGCGGAACGTGAAACGCACGTCATTGCCCTGGACATTCCCGGGGACGATATCGTGGTACCAGATCCGCACCGTCGTCCCGATCCCGGCGGCCTCATTCTCGGTAGCAGTTGACAGCTGACCTCGGCAATCCGAAGGGTGACAGGTGACATGCCTCATTCTCCGATCCACAGGCGCTGTAGCTCGGGGCTGGTGTCGAGGAGAAGATCAAGGGGACCGATCGACTCGACCCGACCGTCGACCATCACGATGATCTGATCGGCCCGTTGCAGGGCCGGATGGCGATGTGAGACGACCAGGCTCGTGATGCTGGGATCGTCGCCCAGCAACCCCTCCCACAGACGCTTCTCCGTCTCGACATCGAGGGCACTCGACAGGTCATCGAATACCAGCAGATCAGGCTTGCGGACGAGCATTCGTGCCGCCGCCGTCCGCTGCACCTGGCCGCCGGAGAGACGGACACCCTGGGGCCCAACCTGGGTGTCGAGCCCGCCAGGCATATGCTCGAGATCAGGTCCCATGACTGCCGTCTCGATCGCCAGCAACAACTCTTCGTCACTCACCCCGAGGCCCATCAACAAGTTGTCACGAAGCGACATTGAGAAGAGCCTGGGAACCTGCGGCGTATAGGCCGAATGGGGCGGCACAAAGAACCGATCTGGCTCTTCGACGAGCATCCCATTCCAGATCCGCTCACCGGCGTCGGTAGCGACGAGACCGAGAATCGATCGCAGCAACGTGGTCTTTCCCGACCCGATCCGCCCGGTGATGACCGTGAACGAGCCCCGCTCGATGTCGAAGCCGACGTCGTCGATCCCATGATCGGTGCCCGGATAACGGAACGTGAGCCCCCGGATCTCGAGGCGCTCCAGACGGCCAGCGGCGGTGCGGGGCGCTTCCGGCAGTGCCGGCAGGTCGCCGTGCAGCTGCAAGTCGGCCGCCGCCACGAGGGTCTCGGGCGGCGCCCCGCGCAGCAGGCGGACCATCCGCTCGAATGACACCCCGGCTTGTCGAATGCGGGCAATGAAGAGCCCAACGATATGGACCACATCGGTCGCCATGCCCATCAGGAAGACGAACAGCGCGAAATCGCCAACGGTGAAGGATCCACCGCTCTGCAGCCGGGAGGCCGCCACGATCAAGATGAGACCGGTTCCAATGTTGACGGTGTTCCAAAACAACGACTCCAACACCGCCTGGAGCACGCGATCACGGACCATGAGACGCCGACGCTCGTCATTGAGTTTCGAGAGGTGAGCGATGATGGAATGCTCGGCGCCCGCCACTTTGATGGACTGCACCGACCCGAAGGCCTCCCCGAGCGCCTCGGTGACACGGCCGGTCGCTTCCCGAGCCGCTTCCCGATATTTCCGGATAGCCGTCCCGGCACGCTCGGCCAGGAAGATCACGAACACCAGCGGCAGGAACACCAGCACGGTCATGCCGGCGTCGATCGTCATGAGTATGGATACCGCCACCACACTGAACACAACCGCACCGACCATGTCCACGGTCCAACTGGTGGTTTCCTCAACGTGCTCGACATCCTCACGGAACCGGGTGATGATCTCCCCGGGTGCGGCCTCGGTTGCCTGGGCGCCGGGCAGCGTGAGGATCCGGGCAAACATATTGCGGCGCTGGAGGGATCCAACCCGGAACATGAAATGCACGTCGTTGTGCATGGCGAGCACCATCACCATGATCCGACCGAGGCCATAGGCCACCATCAATACAACGAGTGTGGTGATGGTCAATCCGATGTCCTCCTCGAGCGTGTCGAAGAACTCGCGGGTGATCAGCCCGACGAGCACCGGCATCGTCCAGATCGTGGTCCACAGGGTGACGTTGACAAGCCAGCGCCACCTGAAAGTCCGCGCCAGCCCGGCAATGAGCTGCGGCGTGCGCACAGTCATCGCAGAACCTCGTCTATGCCTGTTACGAGCAGTCCGGAGAACCGTGAGGTCGGATCCGCCGCCAGGTCGACCCGGGGGCCGAACTCCACGACACGGCCTTCATCGAGGATCGCGATGTCGTCCGCCCGGTTCACGGTGTCGAGCCGATGAGCGATGATGACTCCGGTTCGGTCGGTCAGCAGCCGATCGACGGCAGTTTCGATGAGGTGTTCGGTAGCGGGATCAAGCCGTGAAGACGCTTCGTCGAGAACCACCAGACCAGAGTCCTCCAGGAAGATACGAGTGAAGGCGAGCAACTGGGCTTCGCCGGCCGACAACCCGCCCCCGCCGGCCTCGAGCATCGTATCGAGGCCGTGCGGCATGCTCTCCACCCACCCGGCAAGACCAAGCGTGTCGAGGGCGCGGTCGATCAGGGCATCCGAGATACCAGCATCGAAGAACGTGAGGTTGTCTCGAATGGAGGCCGCGAACAGCTGGACATCCTGGGTGACCATCCCCACCCTCCGACGCAGACTGTGGATGTCGGCCGCCCTCGTGTCGATTCCACCGAGGCTGACGACGCCCGCCTCGGGATCGTAGAGACGGGTCAGGAGACGCGCCAGAGTGGTCTTTCCGCTCCCGGTGCGCCCGAGCAGACCGAGAACCCGTCCCGGCTCGAGCGACAGCGTGACATCGTGCAAGATCCGTTCACCTGCTCCACCCGTGCCGGAACCATTGCCGTTCGGGGTCCTGTGCGGGTCCTCGTCTTCCCGGTAGGAAAAGTCGATGTGGTCGAGGTTGACCGACAGCGCCCCGCCCGGCAGTGGTTCGGTTCCCGTCCTGGGAAGGCGGGTCTCGCGATCGAGCAAGCTCTGGACCCGGTGGATCCCGGCGGCGGCCTTCTGGAAATCTTCCATCTGGTTCCGAATCCGATCGAGCGGGTGTCGCAGCATCTCGGTGTAGTGGAAGATGAGATAGACCGAACCAATGGTGATAGTTCCGGCGTTGAACAACCACGATCCGAGTGTGAAGACGAGCACGTTGCCGAATGCAAAGACGAGGATGTTCGTGCCCCACAGCACCGACCATCCGTGCCGGCCCTTTACCTCGGCCGGGAGCCAGCGGCGCAACAGCCGCGTGAAACGGCGCATCATGTAGCGGGCGGCGCCGTTGGCCCGGACGTCCTCGGTTCCACCGACCTGCTCACCGAGGAAACCGAACATCTCGGCCCGGATTCCCTTCACTTGCGCCCACCAATCCGTGGCGAGCTTCTGGATCCACACCATCACCCCGAGGCCGGCAAAGGCGAAGATGGTCATGGCGCCGCCCACCCACACGCTCTCCCGGAACAGCAGAACGAGGATTCCCAGCAACAAGACCAGGTTGCCGACCACGTTGATCATGAACTGACCGAAGAAGTTCGACAGCGCCGTCACGTCGCCATCCACCCGTTCCACCAGCTCGCCCGGCGTGTGGGTCTTGTGGAAATCCATGTCCAGGTGCAACAAGTGATCGGCCAGATCGCGCCGGAGCTCGTTGGTGGCCGCCCAACCGACGTTCTCGGCCATCCAGGTGGCTGTCACATTGAGCGCCTGATAGATGACCGCAATCGTCATGAAGGCGAGGGCAATCGGAATGAGGTTGTCCGTGCTGTCACCGCTTGTGGCGCGGTCGATGAAGGTCCTGATGATCTGAGGGTTAGCGACCTGAAGGCCGATGCCTACCAAGAGGATGACGGCCAGCAACGCGGTGCGGGCGCGCTGGTTCCGCAGGTAGCTCGAAAGCAGATTCCAATAGCTTCTAACAGGTATCACGAGGCGGTTCCTTCAGTGAGAACGGGGCGAGGTGTCCGAATCGGAACCCGCTCGTGGCGCGAAAGGGTCCCGATTCAGGCGGGGTTGGGTGCTGGCCTTGTCATCGAGACTCCTTGTTTGCGCGAATCTAGGTTAAGCGGAAGTCGACGATTGGCCAAGTGATAACCGCAACCCGCTGCCCGCGACCCGCTGCCCGCAAGAAATCAGCGGCCGGGATCGGAGGGGTTCTCCCGGTACCAGTACTCGTATCGCTCTACGAAGCCGAGGGAGTCGTAGAGGGCTATGGCGGGAGCGTTCTCAGGGTGGACCTGAAGGAAGACCTCGGTAGCTCCCTGGTTGGCGCCCCACTCCACGAGGGAGGCTGCGATCGAGCCGGCAAGGCCGCGCCGACGGGCGTGGGGTTCGGTGCGCATCGCGAACAGGGCGAGGTGGCCGTCGGCCAGGACGCCGAGGCCAATCGCATCCAGCTCGCCCTGGCCAATCCCGGCATAAACGACCGGCCGGTCAATTCGATCGAGCAACTGCTCGAGAACGGCCCGCTTGGCTCCCCCACGACCGGGTTCCCGCGCCGCCGCCTCCAGCCATTGCCCCGACGGCACGTCGGTCAGATCAACGTCCCGTATCCCCGCCGAGGCGAACCCGGAAACGGGTCGCGTCATGATGGCGGCACCCGCGTCCCGCTCGTAGCCGCGGGCCGCAAGGTGGCGGTCGATCCCGGGGTCGGCCGCCGGAGTGAGCCGGACGATGGTGGGGAGGCCCCGGTGTGTGAACCAGGCCTCACACTGGTCGATCTGGGCGTTGAGATCGTCGCCGTGGTCGTTGACCGGGTTGGCCGAGTTGGCCCGGCGGGTCACCCCGCCCCCGGCCCGTAACAACCAACCATTCAGCCACTCGTCCTCGAGCGAGGGCCAGGTGGCGTGGCCGATCCGTTCGAGCTGCCGGATGAGGGCGGTCACCGGCCAGACGCCGAGAAGTGCTGGTAGTCGAGGACGCCGCTCCAGGTCCCGCCCCACCCCCACCCGATGCCGGCGAAGGCTTCGACGACCACGCTGTCGGCCGTGATGAGCCCGGTCACCAGTGCGGTTCGGTCCGTCACGGCCTGGGGCGGGAGCACCGTGCCATTCCTGAGGATGTACGGGTTCTGGATCGGGTTGATGTCGATGGCCGTGCCGAACGCATGCTGTGACCACACCCCGGGTCGTCCGGCGACCTCTCGGCAGTTGAAGGCTGAAGTGTTGTTGGCCGCCATCGAGGCGTCGTCGTCGCCCCCGAAGACATCGACCCGATCCATCCGTTCGATCGGGAACTGCACCGAATAGAGCTCCTTCATGACCGACACAATCGCTTCAGCCCAGGCGGCCTGCACGATGAGCTCGCCTTCGTGGGCCCGGTCGTCGAAACCCCGGTAGGTAACGGTCAGGAGTCTGAGATCCTCGAGTGGGACCGGGCAGCCGGGTCCCCAGGAATCCGGGACCTGGTCGGCTGAGACCGGATGAATTGCACCCGAGAACTGCACGATGCCCTTCCCTTCAGTCGCGACGGATGCGAAGAGGTCGACCGGTGGGATGACCGGCCGACAGGCGGCCAGGGCGAAGAGCAAAGCAACAACCGATAGACGGCGCATAGGTCAATGTTCGCATAGGGCGCCGGCTAGCGGTGAAGCTATTTGTCGGCGGGGCCAAGCCCACCGAGCAGGAAGCGAGCAGTCTCTTCGGCAACCTCGTTGAAGCGCTGCTTCGGCTCACCGGATCTGATGAGCGTGCGGGCTCCCGACATGACAACGTCCAAGATGAAGCGTCCGGCCAGATCGTATGACATCTTGCGGAAGGCGGAAGCCTCAACGCCCTCGCGGTAGAGGCGGGCGAACTCGGTGATGAGATTCTGATGGGCGGCGGCTATCCGGCGCTGGGCCTCCGGGCCGATCCGCGGCACGTCCCGGTGCAGGATGACACCGAATACCGGATCGTTGGCTACAAATCCCACCATCGACACCACCAGGGTGGCTAACTGATCTCGAGACGACAGCGACCGGGGTATGTCGCCGATCATCACCTCGAATACGGCGGGAAGCGACTCCTCCACCAGCGAAGCGAGCAGGTCGTCTTTGTCGGTGAAATAGTCGTAGAAGGTTGTGCGGCCGATGCCGGCGTGATCGGCCAGGGCGCCGAGTGTGGTCTCCACATACCCCTGCCGAGCAAAGAGATCAAGAGCGGCGTCGAACAGGGCGCGGCGGGTGGTCTCCCGATGCTCGTCAATGAGAGCGGCGCTGATCCGTGGCATCCCGACATCCTATCCGGGAATGGGGTATTCCGACTTCCTGTCGGTTTCGGGCGGCGATACTTTTGCGGCCAACGCCCACTATGGAGTTCGTATGAATCGACGCCTCTTGTCCCTTGTTCTGGGATTCGCCCTCGTAGCTGCGGCCTGCGGCAGCGACGACACGTCAGGTGGAGATGGGGCGGCATCCGCAACCACAACCACCGTTGCCGCCGTCACCACAACGACGACCACGGCACCGGCTACCACCACCACGGTGGCGCCCGCCACGACGACGACGACGACGACAGCTGCGCCGGCTGGAGGGATAGTCGTAGGCGAAGACGCCGAGGTGGACGCCGTCGTCCTGGCCTACACGACCGCGCTCGACAGCGTCTCCACCTACGAAGAGAAGGCGCCCTACATCGATGATCCTTCGGGACTCGAGGGCACGATTGCCGAATACCTCAAGACCGGGGAATCAATGGGCGGAATCGGTGTTCTGCCAACCGCAGTGGTCATCGACGGAGACACCGCGGTTGTCACATACGACCTGCTCTTCGGGGGCAATCCCACCTATCCGGACCTCACCGGCGATGCCGTCAAGACGGCCGACGGATGGAAGATCACCCGGGCAGGATTCTGCTCGCTGATGTCCTCGGCCCGGGTCGGGTGCCCCTAAACAGGGAGTCCTCTCGTGCGCATGAGATTGGGCCTGGTGATGGGGGCTGCACTGCTCTTTGCCGCCTGCTCGTCATCAGAGGCCGCCACGACCTCCACCACCGTTGGTCCGACAACGACCAGTGAGGCGGTCGCCAAAACGTTCATCGGGGCCGACGGCGCGGTATCGACGATCGAGGACACCTCCCGGATTGTCACGTTGAGCGGAGACCTCACCGAGACGGTATGGAAACTCGGATTCGGGCCCTCGATCGTCGCTACGGATGTCACAACCGTCTATCCCCCGGAAGCAGTCGGATTGCCGGTGGTCGGTGTTGGCCGATTCCTATCCGCCGAAGGTGTCCTCGCCCAGCAACCGACCCTGGTCATCGGCGACACCCAAACGTCACCGGTGGGTGCCATCGACCAGATCCGCAGTGCCGGGGTCCCAGTCGTAGTTCTCGAGGTACCGACCACGTTTCAGGGTCTGTACGACAAGATCGGCAGCCTGGCCGAGGCCCTCGGAGTGCCCGAACGAGGCAACGAGGTTGCGTCCGAGCTCCGGTCGGCCATCGAGACAGCTCTCAGCACAGCACCGGTACTCGACCCAAAGCCCGGTGTGGCCTTTGTGTACAGCCGGGGACCGGATGTGATGCTGCTGTTCGGGTCCGAGATGACCACCCAGCCGCTCATCGAGGCCGCCGGGGCCACCGACGTCGGCACCTCTAGCGGAGTCACCGGCACCGTCGCGGTCACACCGGAGGCGATCGTGGCAGCCGCCCCCGATATCATCATCATCACGAGCGAGGGACTTCAGGCGCTCGGCGGCGAAGCCGGGCTGCTGGCGATTCCCGGTTTCGCCGAAACCCCGGCCGGCCGAGACGGCCGCATACTCGATTACCCGGAGGGCGACTTCCTCACGTTTGGGCCGCGGATCGCAGAGTCCCTGGCGTTGCTGATCGCCGATCTCAGCTCCGCGCTCGGCGATCAGTGACAGGATTGGCCATCGAACCCGACCGCCGCTTCAGCCCCGCCACGGCCCTCGCCGGCCTGAGCGTCGGACTGCTGGCGCTGGCTATGGCGGGCCTCCTGAGCGGGGCGGTGGCCATAGGTCCGAGCGATCTGTTGCACATGATTGGCCGGCGGCTCGGGCTCACCAGTGACGCCGAACGGCTCACCGACTCGGTGTTGTGGGCGATCCGCCTCCCCCGCGTGTTGTCCGGCGCGGCCGTTGGGGCCGGGCTGGCGGTGGCAGGAACCGCCTTGCAGGGCACCTTCCGCAATCAGATGGCCGACCCGAGCCTGGTGGGGATATCGCCCGCGGCCGGCCTGGGGGCCGTGGCCGGGATCGCGCTCACTCCGGCAGGAGGGACGCCCATCCTGATGATGCTGGGCGCTGCCATCGCCGGAGCTGGGGCGGCTCTCTTCATGCGTCGGATCGCCGGCCGGGTCATCGAATCCAACCAATTCATCCTCGTCGGCCTGGCACTCGGATTGGCGATGCTCGCCTGGCTCGGGACGATCGTGCTGGCCTGGGATAGTCCTAGGGTCCCCACGTTCACGTTCTGGGTGTTCGGCGGACTGGCCGGATCGACCTGGAAGACGCTCGCCGTCGGTGCCCCCGTGGTGCTCGTGGGGATCGCGATGGTGGCCGGCTCGGCCCGCTCTCTCGATCTGCTCGCCCTCGGCGAGGTCGAGGCCCGCCATGTCGGGTTGGATGTCGATCGGGTCATCACCGTCATCTTGATCGGGGTAGGGCTCGCCGTCGGCGGAGCCGTTGGCCTCGGAGGCGCCATCGGATTCGTCGGCCTCGTGGCACCGCTCGTGCTGAGGAGGTGGATCGGCCCTGCCCACCGCTGGCTCATCCCCGCCTCCGCCCTCGGCGGTGGCGCGGCGGTCGTGGCAATCGACACGCTGGCCAGAACCGTTGCTTCTCCCGTTGAGATACCGGTTGGATTACTGACGGCCATCCTGGGAGCACCCGTCTTCATCTGGTTCCTCATGCGGGCCGGGCGGTCCTACTCATGACAACGGCCGTTCGCGCTGAGGAGATCACCTACCGGCGGGGATCGGCGGTCCTCGTTGACGGCGTGAGCCTCGCCACCGAGCCGGGCAAGATCGTGGGCATCGTCGGGCCAAACGGTGCCGGCAAGACCACCTTGCTGCGGATCCTGGCCGGAGATCTGATCCCGACCTCCGGGCAGGCCAGAGTCCAGGAGCTCGATCCGTCGCGGGCGACCCCCATCGAATTGGCACGCGTCCGCTCCTATCTGAGCCCACGAGGAGTCTCCGAAAATCCCTTTGCGGTCCGCGACACGGTCGCCATGGGCCGTCACCCGCACCGTCGCGCCATGATCGACGCCGACCAGCACGACGCCATCGTCGACTCGGCAATGGAGCGCACCGATGTCCTCCACCTCGGACGGCGGATCATGAGCAGCCTCTCGTCCGGAGAACAGCAGCGAGTGGGGTTGGCGCGAGTCATTGCTCAGGGGACCCCGGTGATCCTCCTGGATGAGCCGACGTCTTCGCTCGATATCGGGCATCAAGAGACAGTGATGCGAGCCTTGCGATCCCTGGCTGATGACGGGACAACCATCGTCGTGGTTCTGCACGACATCAACCTGGCCGCCGCCCACAGTGATCGAATCATGTTGCTCAGCGCCGGACAGGCCGCCGCCACCGGGACTCCATCGGAGGTCCTGACCAGCGAGCGACTGTCCTCCGTCTACCGCCAGCCGATGCGGGTGGTCGACCATCCCCACCGCGCCTGCCCTCTAGTCCTGACCGTCGACCACAACGCCGCCATCGACTGACGGCGCCTGGAGAGCCCCTCGAAGGCCGACCCGGCTAAGACCGTCAAGGCACCCTCCGGCGGAACCGATATCAGAAGGGAGATCGTCAGATCACAGGGAGCCGAATATGGCCACGATCACCTACCTGAACGGTGTGCCGGTGCAAACCGGCGGCTACTGGTCGGACCGTCACGGCCACATGGTGCTCGTCTGCGAAGGCCAGCTCCTCCCCTCGTGCCCCCAATACCCCTACGAGAACACCTTCTGGCAGCTCCGGACGCCGCTCGGTTGTCCGCACGATCATTCGCCGCGAGGCCCGAAAGCCGCGTAGCGGCTCCGCCGGCTAACCGCCCACAGCCAACAGCCCACCGTTTCTTGCTCGGAATCAGTGGGGTCGGTCACGCCATTCTTCGGTCGGCGGTGGGCGGTTTGCTCAGGGTTGACCGCCGCAGGCCAGGCGTCAGGTCGTCGACTGCATCGGCTAGCTCTTCGCGACCGTGGCGGCGCACACTTTGTATTCCGCCGTGCGGGTGATGGTGTCGAAGGCGTCGTTGGTGATCCGGTTGGTGGGCTGATCGACGAAGTGGAACGGCATCCACAAGGCCCCCGGCCGGGTCCGTTCGCCAACTACCGCCTTGACGGTGACCTCGCCGCGACGAGTTGTCACAGTTACCAGATCATCATTCGCTACGCCGAGTCGTTCGGCATCGCTGGTGTGCATCTCGACGAAGGCCTTCGATTGCTTCTGGCGGATGGCGTCACTCTTCTGGGTCATGTTCCCGATGTTGTAGTTGTAGAGCGTGCGCCCGGTCGACAGGATGTACGGGTAGTCGTCGTCGGGCAACTCGGCCGCTTCCCGGAACGTGATCTCCTTGAAGGCCCCCAGACCCCGGGTGAACTGACCTTCGTGCAGGAACCCCGTCCCGGGATGGTCCGGCGTCGGGCACGGCCATTGCAGACCTACATCGTCGATGCGGTCGTAGCTCATCCCGCCGTAGCTGGGGGTGAGGCTGGCCATCTCGTCGAATATCTCGCCGGCGTTGCTGTACGACATGGGGTGACCCATCGCAGTCGACATCAGGCAGATGATCTCCCAGTCGGGCTTTGCCTGACCCGGCGGCTCAACCGCCTTGCGGACTCGTTGCACCCGCCGTTCCGTGTTGGTGAACGTGCCGTCCTTCTCGGCAAAGCTGGTCGCCGGGAGAATGACGTCGGCCAGCTTGGCAGTCTCGGACATGAAGATCTCCTGGCACACCAGGAACTCGAGGTTCTCGAGGCTCTCTACCACCTTGGCCTGGTTCGGTTCCGATAGCACCGGGTCTTCGCCGAAGACGTAAAAGCCGCGCAGGACCCCATCGCCGGCCTGTTCGATGAAATCGGTGATCACGCCACCCTTGTTGGTGGGCATCTCAACGCCCCAGGCTTCGGCGAACTTGGTCCGCACCACCTCGTCGGCAGCTTTCTGATAGCCGGGGTAGTCGCCGGGCATGGCACCCATGTCGCAACTGCCTTGCACGTTGTTCTGACCGCGCAGCGGATTTACACCGCTCGACCGTTTGCCGATCTGGCCGCACAGCATCGACAGGTTGGCGAGGTTCTGCACGTTCTCCGTGCCACTGGTGTGCTCGGTGATCCCCAGCGTGTAAAAGATCGACGACGGGTCGCCGGCGGCGTACATTTCGGCCGCCCGGCGAATCAACTCGGCCGGAACTCCGCAGACCTCAGCTGCTTCCTCGACCGTGTGGGCATCGAGGTTCTGGCGGAAGGCGTCGAAATTCTCACACCGGGATGTCACGAACTCGGGATCATGCATCTCCTGTTCGACGATGTGGCGCAGCATCGCGTTGATCAGCATGTTGTCGGTGCCGGGCTTGTGCTGGATGTGGACGTCGGCGTGCTT
>CAXMQV010000087.1:0-2830 GCA_964195905.1 uncultured Gammaproteobacteria bacterium | reverse complement strand
CTGGCCTACCTGGTGGTGGCCGCCGCCCTGCGCGGCTCGAACATTGCCGACCTCGAGCGGAGCGCCCGTGCCTCCGGCGCCGGCGACCTGACGACCTTGCGGAGGGTCACACTGCCACTCATTCGCCCGGCGCTCGTTGGCGGCTGGCTGGTCGGGTTCGCGGCGGCGCTGTCGAGCTTCGGCGTTCCCGCCGTGCTCGGAACCCCGGCTGGATTCGAGACGCTCACGACCCGGGTCTATCGAGCCATTGCCTTCTCCGCCCGGGCAGCTGCCTTCCAGGAGGCCGTTGCCATGGCGCTACTCCTGGCGGTCCTGGCATTAGTGATCGTTGCCTTGGCCGACACCCGTGTCGCCACGGGTCGCCTGACAGGCCTGGCGAGCCCGGTGAGTGGGCGAGCCGGCGTTCGGCAGCAGCCCCCATCCGGAGCGGTAGTGGCGGCCTGGAGCTACCTCGCTTTGTCGCTGCTGCTTCCCCTTGCCGGGCTCCTGCTGCGAGCTCTCACGCCCGCTATCGGGGTGAGCCGGGGCCCCGGCAACTGGACGCTGGCGAACTTCCGAACTGCGCTCGACGCCCGCACCTGGGAAGCCCTCGGGCGCAGCGCCACCCTGGCAGTGGCTGCCGCGCTACTGGCGCTGGCAGCGGCCGGCTTGCTCATAGCGGTGGCGGGCTCGTCCGGACGATGGTGGGCTTCGGCGGCGACCGTCATGTTCGCCATTCCGGGAACCGCCATCGCCCTGGCGGTTTCCCTCGGCTACGGCCGCTGGCTCGGCAACACCGCTGCCATCATCCTGATTGCCTACCTGGCCAAGCTGCTGGCGTTGGCACATCGGCCGTTGGCCGGGTCGGTGGCAGCTATTCACCCGGACCTCATCCGGGCCGGACGGGCCTCAGGGGCGAGCCCGGTCGCGGTACTCAGATCCGTGGTCCTCCCCATGCTGCGTTCGGCGCTCGTGGCGGGAGCGATCCTCGTGTTTGTATTCGCCATTCACGAGCTCACCATGTCATCGCTCTTGCACGGACCCGGCAACGAGACGCTGGCGGTTGTCGTGCTCGATTATCAGCAGATCGGTGATCCGACCGTGACAGCGGCGCTGGCGGTCCTGCTGGCAGGTGCGGTGGGAGCAGTGGCGGCTCCGCTCCTGTGGCTGCGGAGCGCCTGGGGAGCCCCCCAATGACTGCCCCCGCTGTGGTGTGTGCCGGAATGGGAGTCCGCTTCGGCGGCACCGAAGCGCTCGCCTCCGTCGATCTCGCCGTGCTCCCTGGTGAGCTGCTGGCGGTGCTCGGCCCGTCCGGTTCGGGTAAGACGACGCTCCTCCATGCCATCGCCGGGTTCGTGCCGGTCGACACCGGGTCCATCGTCATCGACGAGCGGACGGTGGCCGGGCCGGGAACGTCGATGGCTCCCGAGGATCGCCGGGTCGGGGTCGTCTTCCAGCATCATGCGCTGTGGCCGCACCTCACAGTGACCGAGACCGTTGATTTCCCACTTCGCTTCCAGGCGATGGCCGCCCCTGACCGGGTCGTTGAGGTCACCCGCCTGCTCGAGCGCCTCGGTATCGGCCATCTCGCCGATCGCCGGCCCGATCAGCTCTCCGGAGGTGAGCAACAACGGGTGAGTCTGGCACGGGCGCTCGCCCGTCACCCGACCGTGTTCCTATTCGATGAGCCGACCGCCCACCTCGATGCGGCGCTCAGACGGACGCTGCTCGACGAGATCAACGATCAGCGGCAGCGGGACGCCACCGCCACCATCTACGCCACCCATGACGCCGCTGAGGCGCTCGCCATCGCCGACCGGGTGCTGGTGCTCCGCGATGGCCGGGTCGTGCAGGTGGGGGCTCCCGTTGCGGTCTACGAGGAGCCGATTGATCGTTGGGCGGCCGAGCTGACGGGAGCAGCTTCGGTGCTCGATGTCGAATTGACCCCTATCAGCGACGGTCGGGCGAGGTTCTCGGTCGGGGGCGCCGAGCGAGAGATCCCGTGCACGGGGGAGAGCGGCGGCCGGCCCCTGGTCAGACCCGAGTGGGTGACGCTGGGTGGGCCATTCACCGCCACGGTCGACCGGGTGTGGTATCGGGGAGCGAAGACCGAGTATCGACTGGCCACCGCCAGCGGCTCATTGATCGTTGCCGAGGATGGGTCTCCCCGGGCGGTGGCCGGCGATGAGGTCGGATGGGACCTCTCGCGTGCCCACCTCCTGGCTACCACCCTTCGGTAGTTGCTACCTGGAGGATCCCAAGAAAGTCCCTAACTGGCCGCAAATACGCCCTACGTTGCTCGACGACGCGTCAGTCGTCGCTGACCTTCTTCATCGTTCCCATCCAGCCGGTCAGGCCGACGAAGACGGCGGCGGCCGCCAGGCCTCCCGTCACGACCTGGAGGGTGGCGCCGGCGAAGCCCGACGCCAGATCCTGCACAGCTTGGGCAACTAGCCAGGCGCTTCCGCCGGCTGCCACGGCCGGTATCAGGCTTCGTCCTACCGTCTGGGCGAGTCCCGGCAGGAGACGGGTGCCGGTTCGGTCGAACCAGATGACGGCCAGGACGATGGTGTAGCCGGCAATGGACACGGTCGAAGCGAGGGCGATTCCCCGGATGCCGAGGAGTTCTTTGAGGATGATGTAGACGGGTACCGCCAGCACGGTGGTAGCGGTCCCCACGAGGACCGGAGTCCACATCTGGCGCCTGGCGTAGAACCCGCGGGCCAACAGTTGCTGGACGCCCCAGAACGGAATGCCGATGGCGTAGAAGACGAGGGCGCTGGCAGCCGCGATCGTGTCGGCCGGACCGAACTCACCCCGCTCGAACAGGGCACGGATGGTCGGAATCGAA
>CAXMQV010000086.1:0-3967 GCA_964195905.1 uncultured Gammaproteobacteria bacterium | reverse complement strand
GTCATCAAGGTGGTCTGGGGAACCAGCTGGGATCCACTGCTGGCCCGCGATACCGACGGCTTGCTGGTCGACAAGATGAACGACTCGGTCGACGGCGAGTACCAGCGGTACAAAGCCGAAAGCGGCGCCTACATCCGTGAGCACTTCTTCGGTCCCGAACCGGGGCTGCGGAAGATCGTCGAAGACATGACAGACGACGAGATCTGGGATCTGCGGCGCGGTGGCCTCGACTATCGCAAGATCTACACCGCCTACCAGGCGGCGGCCGAACACACTGGTGCCCCCACCGTCATTCTCGCCAAGACCATCAAGGGCTGGACGCTCGGTGAGGATGTCGAAGGCCGCAACGCCACCCATCAGATCAAGAAGCTCAACAAGGAGCAACTGGTTCAGCTCCGGGACACACTGAAGCTGCAAGCCGAGATCCCGGACGAAGCCCTCGAGGGCGCGGAGGCCCCCTACTACCGGCCGCCGGTGGAATCTCCCGAGTTCCAATACCTCATGGAGCGCCGCACCGCTCTCGGCGGCTCACTACCGGCCCGCACGACTGCGGTCCGGGTGCCGATGGAGCTACCGGGCCCGGCTCCGTTCGAGGAAGTCGCCGCCGGGTCGGGGACCCAGGAGGCCTCGACCACGATGGCCTTCACCCGCCTGTTGCGCGGATTGACCCGGGATGAGTCATTCGGCAGCCGGGTGGTCCCCATCATCCCCGACGAAGGCCGGACGTTCGGCTGGGATGCTCTCTTCAAGGAGATCGGCATTTACGCCTCGGGTGGCCAGCTGTACGAACCGGTCGACGCCAAGCTGCTTCTGTCCTACCGGGAAGCCATCGACGGTCAGATCCTCGAGGAGGGGATCACCGAGGCCGGCGCCCTCGCCAGCTGGATCGCGGCCGCCACCAGCTACTACTCCCGCGGCGTCCCGATGGTCCCGTTCTTCATCTTCTATTCGATGTTCGGGTTCCAGCGGGTCGGCGACCTCATCTGGGGCGCCGCCGATGCCCGGGCCAGGGGGTTCTTGCTGGGAGCGACCGCCGGGCGCACCACCCTGCTTGGTGAGGGGCTCCAGCATCAGGACGGACACAGTCTCGTGCTCGCCTCGACCGTCCCGGTGTGCCAGGCCTACGACCCGGCCTTCGCCTACGAGATGGGGGCCATCATCGACGATGGCCTCAAACGGATGTACCGCGACGGGGAAGACATCTTCTATTACATCACCCTCTACAACGAGAACTACCTGCAGCCGGCCAAGCCCGACGGAGTCGACGAGGGGATTTGTCGAGGTCTCTACCGCTTCTCAGATGCCCCCGAAGGTGGGACACTGCCGGCCACCATCATCTTCAGCGGCACTGGTCACACCGCCGCCCGGGCTGCCCAGAGCGATTTGCTCGAGCACTACGGCGTCGGAGCCGAGCTGTACAGCGCCACCAACTACAAGCTCCTCCGTGAAGAAGCCCTCGAAGTGGAGCGATGGAACCGGCTTCATCCCGGCCAGGACCTACGGATTCCTTACGTGACGGCCACTCTCGCACAGTCTGAGGGACCGATCGTTGCCGTTACCGACTTCATGAAGATGGTGCCCGATCAGGTGGCGCGATGGATTCCCGGTCCCTTCACAACTCTGGGGACCGACGGGTTCGGCCGGTCCGACACCCGCGAGGCCCTCCGTCGCTTCTTTGAGGTCGACACCGGCCATGTGGTCGTCGCCGTGCTGTCGGGCCTCGTCGAGCAAGGCCGACTCGATGCTTCGGTAGTAGCCGACGCCATCGACCGCTACGACATCGACCCCGACGTGGGGGATCCGCGGAACCGTTAGCGGGAGCGAACTCCGGGTTGCACGGCGGGAGGGTACGGGGCTACCAGCTACCAGCAGGAATCGGTGGGCGGTGGGCGGCCTGCTCACTCAAACGGTTCGATGGCAATCCCGCGACCTTGCTGTTGCCAGATCCAGTACACCTCGGCGGAACCGAAGGGGTCGATTACCTGGATGGAATACCAGACGGCGATCTGAGCATCTGATGCGAGCAGGAGGCAGGGCTCATCCAGGGCTCCCGGGACCCCTCCCGCGGTGACCACGGCCCCCTCGAACACATAATTGCGTCCGAGGTGGTTGATCACAATGGAACGGATGTCGGGCTGGAATTCGGCCGGCAACCAATCGGTGGCTGCTTCGGCGGCCTCCGGGACCGAGGCATACCCGGCCTCAGCGCCTCGCTGGAAGATGAGCCGATACGTGGCGGGCGGCTGCTCGGTGCCGTCGGGGAGAACGAAGCCGGGCAAGAGGACGCTCGTGTCGATCTCCCAATCGGCGATAGAGAGGCCACTCGGGCACGCGTCGGCAGTGGGAATCTCCAGGGCTGGTATTCCGACAAGCGTGACCAGCGAGGTCGGCTGGTTCGTGGAGCTCGTTGTCGATCCACTCTCTGCGTCGTCGCCTGCGCACGAGGCGGTCACGAACGCCAGGACGATGAGGGAGGCGAGGGCACGTCGATTCATGACCCTATCCAACCATCATTTCCGCTCTCCTAGGATTCGGCGATGAGTGAAACCTTCGAGGAATTCCGGCGATCGTTTTCGTACGGCTCGCGCTCCAATCTGGACTTCAAGTTTCTCAAGAGCCTCTCGGACGACGAGGCGGCAGAGTTCTTCCGCCGACTGCTCGACGAGTTGGGTGATGCCTACGACCACGGAGACATTGATCGGCTGATTCAGCTGGCCATCGATTGGCAGATCCGCGGGTACGCCCCCCAAGAGGGGGTTGATCGGCGGTGGGCCTATGAGGATGGCCCGTTCGCCGCTCCCGGCAAGCCACTGGCCGAGAGCCGGGTAGCCCTGTTCACCTCGAGCGGGCATTTCGTGGCCGGGGACGACCCGAACCCCTTCGGCATCGAGGGAATGACCCAGCAGGAGGCCGAGGACCGGATCGGTGAATTCATCAGGGCCGCGCCCACTCTTTCGCGGATTCCTGTAGGCACCGTTCACGAGGATCTCCGTGTGAGGCACGGCGGCTACGACATCTCCTCGGCAGCGGCCGATTCGGGTGTGACGTTTCCGGTCACCGTCCTTCGTGAGTTGGAAGCCGAGGGGGTGATCGGAGAGCTTCACAAGGACGCCTTCTCGTTCCCGGGAGCAACTGCTCAGATGCGCATCATCAAGGAATCTGGTCCCGAATGGGCCCAGATGCTCGGTGATGAGGACGTCGATCTCGTCCTTCTCGTCCCCGTCTGACCGGTCTGCTACGTGTCGGTCGGACATGTCGCACGGGCCATCGAGTCGGCCGGCATACCCACCAGCTCTATCTACATCCGCGCCTTCCGACATATATCCGAAGAGATGAAGCTGGCCCGCACGGTCGTGACACGTCACCCAATGGGGCGGCCGCTCGGCGCGGTCGGCGATCATGATCGCCACCGGCGGGTGACGATGGCGGCGCTCGAGTTGTTCGACAGCGCCGGTGATCCGACGCTGGTGGAATTGCCTGGGCCGTTTCGAGCCGGCGACCCCCGATGACGCCGCCCGGATGGCCGAGCCATTCCGGCAGTGCCGGGAAGTCTGGCTGGTCACTTCACGGACGCAGCGAGTGATCGCGACGCCTACAATCCGTGCTGGTTGCCGGAAGCGTTGCCGGCTCGATCACTGAGGAGAGCTCATGACATCCACCCGGAAGAGAATCGTCGTCCTGTTCGCGGCTCTGGCCACCCTGGCTGCTCTGCTGAGCGCCGGCCCGGCCCAGGCCAAGGACAAGCGGGAACTGACCGTGATGACCCAGAACCTCTACCTGGGCGCCAGCTTAGGTCCAGCGCTGGATCCGGGCTTCCCAGGCGGCTTGTTCGGTGCCCTCCCGGTCATCCTGGATGAGTTCGTGCGGACCGATTACGTGGCCCGTTCGGCAGCCATCGCTGATGAAATCGCTGCCGCCCGGCCCGACCTGATCGGCTTGCAGGAGGTGTCCATTTGGTCCTTCGCGA
>CAXMQV010000085.1:0-11400 GCA_964195905.1 uncultured Gammaproteobacteria bacterium | reverse complement strand
GACCCGACTGGAAACGCGCTTCGCCACGGTCCGTCGAGCGGCCTCGCGGAACGGGGGGACCAGGAGAAGGAATCCGAGGGCGTCGGTCAGGAATCCGGGAGTGACCAGGAATGCTCCCGCCACAACGATCATCGCCCCGTGGGCGAGCTCCTTGCTAGGAAACCGAGCCTCGAAGAACGCGGTCTGGACCTGAGAGATCGCATTAGCGCCCTGCCGGGCCACGAGCACGGATCCCACAACGGCCGTCAACACGATCACGACCAGCGTTGCGAGAAGCCCGATTCGCCCGCCCACCCAGATGAACAGAGCGATCTCGGCAATTGGTATGCCGACGAAGAGCATGAACAGGATCCCCATGGGCGAGAGCATATCGGGTGGGGCCGCCAAGCGGGTAGCCTGCCGCCTCATGGAAGCGCAATTCGTCACATTGCCCGGCGATGGCATCGGCCCCGAGGTCATGGCCGAGGCTGTCGGCGTTCTCATGGCGGTGGCCGAGAGATTCGGACATGACTTCACATTCACCGAGCGCCTCATCGGCGGCGCTGCTATCGACGCGACCAGCCAACCGCTACCCACCGAGACGGTGTCGGCCTGTCGCCTGGCCGATGCAGTGCTGCTGGGAGCGGTCGGCGGGCCGCGGTGGGATGCTCCCGACTCGGCGGTGAGACCCGAGCAGGGTCTGCTGGGAATCCGTCGCGAGCTCGGTCTTTTCGCCAACCTCCGTCCGATACGGGTTCTTCCCGAACTGGCCGGGGCCTCGCCATTGCGGCCGGAGATTCTCGAAGGTGTTGACATCCTCTTCGTGCGAGAGCTCACCGGCGGGATCTACTTCGGCGAAGCGGGCACCAGAGAGGACGGCACCGCCTACCAGGTGATGGAGTACCGGCCCGAGGAGGTCGAGCGGATCGTGCGGGTGGCCGCCGATGCCGCCAGGGCGCGCGGCGGCAAGCTGACGATGGTCGACAAAGCAAATGTGCTCGAGCCGTCGCGGTTGTGGCGTCGCGTCGCCGGCGACCTCGTGGCGGACGAATACCCCGACCTGGACTACGACGTCGTGCTGGTGGATGCCATGGCCATGTACCTGCTGTCCCGGCCCAGTGACTTCGACGTTGTGGTGACCTCAAACCTGTTCGGGGACATCCTCACCGATGAAGCCTCGATGATCACCGGTTCGCTCGGCATGCTCCCGTCGGCCTCGATCGGGGCGGGCGGCCCCGGTCTCTACGAGCCGGTGCATGGTTCGGCTCCCGACATCGCCGGGGCTGGCGTCGCCAACCCGCTCGCCACCATCCTGGCTGCCGCCATGGCCCTCCGTCACTCCCTCAACCTCGAAGATGAAGCAGCAGCCGTCGAGGCCGCCGTAGCCGACGTGATCGCCTCCGGTCTCCGCACCCCCGACATCGCCGCCGGCGCCGATTCCGTCGGCACACAGGAAATGGCGGCAGCAGTCATCGGGGCTCTTCGACTGGTTTCTCCCCCCGGAGGGGGGAGTCCGGCGTAGCCGGGAGGGGGGCGCTCGCTTCCTCAATTGGACGCCCCCTCCGACCCTGCGGGCCACCTCCCCCTCCGGGGGAGGAGAATTCGCCACTCTGAGCTGGTAGCTGCGGCCGCAGGCCGCTCTTAGAACGCGCTGGCTCGTGCTGCCTTGTTGAGAGCACTCGTGAAAGAACGGGCGGATGCTTCGACGATGTCGGTCGAGGATCCGGTGCCGGTGAATGTCCGTTCCCTGATCTGGATGAGCACCCTCACCTCAGCCATTGCGTCGGCTCCCAGGCTGACCGGCTCAACCCGGTAGTCGAGGAGGCGAGCGTCGACCTCGAAGGCGGTCTGCAGTGCCGCAAAGAGCGAATGAACCATTCCGTCTCCCGAGGCCGAGAACGACTCCTTGGTGCCATCTCGTTCCACGGTGACGGTGGCTTCGGCCTGGTTGTCTTTCCCGGCGGCATGCCACCCGAGGAAGTGGACGGCATCTGAGAGGTCGACCTGGTCGTTGACGATGGCGAGCAGGCCCTCCTCGGCGATTTCGCCCTTCCGGTCGGCTAGTTCTTTGAAGCGAGCGAAGGCCGATTCGAAATCCTCGTCCTCGAGATTGATGCCGATCTCCTTCAGGGCGTCGGCGAAGGCGGCCCGCCCCGAGTGCTTCCCAAGCACCAGCTTCGACTCCTTCTGACCAACTGCCGAGGGGTCCATGATTTCGTACGTGGTCCGCTCTCGCAAAATCCCGTGCTGGTGAATGCCGGACTCGTGGGCAAAGGCGTTGCGGCCGACGACGGCCTTGTTGTATTGGACCGGGTACCCGGTCAGGCGAGATACGAGCCGGCTCGCCGGGTACAGCTGGGTGGTGTCGATGCCTGTCTCGACCTGGTAATGGTCGGCACGGGTGTTCACCGCCATGACGATCTCTTCGAGGGCGGTGTTGCCGGCCCGCTCCCCAATTCCGTTGACGGCAACTTCTACCTGCCGGGCGCCGTTCTCGACGGCGGCCAGGGCGTTGGCGACGGCCAGCCCCAGGTCGTTGTGACAGTGGGTGGAGATCACGATGTCGTCGCGGTCGCCCTTCACCTCTTCGACCACCCGCTTGATGCGAGCGCCGTAATCGGTCGGGGTCCCGTAGCCGACGGTGTCGGGGATGTTGATGGTGGTGGCACCGGCCTCGACCGCCGTCTGGCACACCCGGATCATGAAGTCGATGTCGGATCTCGACCCGTCTTCTGGGGAGAACTCAACGTCATCGCACAGTGCCCGGGCCTGTGTGACGCCGGCCCGCACCGCTTCCATCACCTCGTCTTCGGTCATCCGGAGCTTGTGTTCCATGTGGATGGCGGAGGTCGCCAGGAAGACGTGGATGCGGGGGCGCTCAGCATCCCGGACCGCTTCCCAGGCGCGATCGATATCCGCCTCGATCCCGCATCTGGCCAGGCCGGCGATGATCGGGCCCCGTACTTCGCGGGAGATGCGCTGCACGGCGGCGAAATCCCCGTCTGAGGAAATCGGAAACCCGGCCTCGATGACATCGACTCCGAGGGCGGCCAGCTGGTTGGCGATGGCCACCTTGTCATCGGAGTCGAGGGCGATGCCGGGCGACTGCTCGCCGTCTCGCAGGGTGGTGTCGAAGATGAGTACTCGGTCAGACATGATGATTGCTCCTGGGCGCGTGAGAGATTAACGGAGTTTTCGGAAGGCCGGGTCAGCTACGGCTGCCCGGCCGCCTAAGCGCCAGGGAAAGACGGGTGTCAGTCCCCCCGCCCTGGGCGGGGGGAAGGTACCGCTCGCCGATAGGCGAGGGGTAGGGGGGCTCTTTGGCAGTGTTGGCCACTTCTTGCATACTCCTAGGAGATCGCTCGCAGGTTGCGGGTCTTGGAATCGCGGGCCAGAGCGATCCAGCCCGACTTGACCACGTCGATCAACCCGTACGGCCGCATCAACTCGAGGAAATCGTTGACCTTGGAGGGCGTGCCGGTCATCTCGAATGTCACCGATGTGGCACCAACATCGACGGCCTTGGCCTTGAACACACCGGCCGCGTCGAGGACTTCGCCCCGCTTCGAGGGATCGGCCGATACCCGTACGAGCATCACTTCCCGTTCCACGCTTTCGGCCGGATCGAGCTCGGTGATCTTGATCGTGTTGATGAGCTTGCGCAGCTGCTTGACGACCTGCTCGATCTCACCGGCATCGATCACCACCGTCATGATTGAGTTGCCGGGCTCAGCGGCCGGGCCGACGGCGAGCGAATGGATGTTGAACCCGCGCCTGGCGAACATGGACGAAATCCGGGCCAGGACGCCCGGCTTGTCCTCAACGAGAACGGACAGCACATGCAGTTTCATATCAGCCTCCAACCAGTCCGCTTCGTTCTTGCGGGCAGCTGGTAGCTGGTAGCTGGTAGCTCACTTCAGATCCTCCACGCTCATGGCAACAACATCGTTCGAGCCGCCCGCCGGGACCATCGGGAAGACCATCTCGTCGGGATCGACTTTGAATTCAACGACGACGGGTCGGTCGTTGATGGTGAGTGATTTCTCGATGACGGGGCCGACTTCTGAGGGGTGTTCGGCTCGCAGGCCGACGCATCCCATGGCCTCGGCCAGCTTGACGAAATCTGGCGTGTGGTCGGTCAGCTCCGTGCCAGAGAAACGCTCGTTGTAGAAGAGTCGCTGCCACTGGCGAACCATGCCGAGATTGTTGTTGTTGAGCACCGCGATCTTGATCGGGATGCCCTCGGTGCTGGCAGTCGTCAGTTCTTGCTGGGTCATCTGGAAGCAGCCGTCCCCATCGATGGCGTACACGAGTTGGTCCGGCAATCCGAGTTTGGCGCCGATGGCGGCCGGGATGGCGTATCCCATGGTGCCGAGCCCACCCGAGTTGAGCCAGGTGCGCGGCTTCGTGTATTTCCAGAGCTGCGATGCCCACATCTGGTGCTGGCCCACCCCGGCCACGACGATTGCCTCCCCACCCGTGATGCGGTAGAGCTCCTCGACCACGAACTGGGGCTTGATCGGTCCGGCCGGGTCCTGCTCGTAGCGAACGACCTTGTCGCGCTGCCACCCACGGATCGTCTCCAGCCACTCAGCATGATCCGGAGCGGCCCCGCCGTCGAGGCGCTTGTCGAGCTTGCGGTTGAGCTGCTCGAGCACAATGCGGGCGTCGCCGACGATCGGGACTTCGGCAACCCGGATCTTGCCGATCTCGGAGGGGTCGATGTCGGCGTGAATGACCTTGGCGTGGGGAGCGAAAGCGTCCGGGTCCCCGGTCACCCGGTCGTCGAACCGGGTCCCGATGGCGATGAGGAGATCAGCCTTCTGCATGGCGGTGATGGCCGCATACGTCCCGTGCATGCCGGGCATGCCGAGGCTGAGTGGATGGGTGTCTGGGAAGGCGCCCCGGGCCATGAGAGTGGTGGCCACCGGCAGGTTGACTTTCTCAGCCAACTCGAAGAGCTCGGCGTGAGCCCCGGCGGCGATGATGCCTCCGCCGGCGTAGAGCACCGGGCGCTCGGCTTCCAGGATCAAGTCGGCGGCGGCCCGAATCTGGAGCGGGTGGCCCTTCGTGTTCGGCTTGTAACCCGGGAGGTCAACCTTGCCGGTCGGCTCATGCCATTCGATCTCGCTGTTGAGAATGTTCTTGGGGAGATCGACGAGTACGGGACCCGGTCGCCCGGTTCTGGCCAGGTGAAACGCCTCGTGGATAACGTCGGGGATGTCCTCCGGATCGGTGACGAGGTAATTGTGCTTGGTGGCCGGCATGCTGATGCCCCAGGTATGGGCCTCCTGGAAGGCGTCGTTGCCGATGGCGTACGTGGGCACCTGGCCGGTAATGGCGACGATCGGGGTCGAGTCCATGTTGGCATTGGCCAGTGGCGTGATGAGATTGGTCGCCCCGGGGCCGGAAGTTGCAATAACCACCCCCACCCGGCCGGTGGCCTGGGCGTAGCCCTCCGCCATATGGCCGGCCCCCTGCTCGTGGCGGGCGAGGATGTGGCGGATGGGGCTGTCGTAGAGCGGGTCGTAGGCTGGAAGGATGGCACCGCCGGGATGGCCGAATACGACCTCGACGCCCTCGAATTCGAGAGCCTTGATGAGTGCTTCTGCGACGGTGATTTTCATGATTGCTTTCTGGTCCTGGTACGAAAAAACCCTCCGGCCGGTGGCAGCGGAGGGAGCGCACTCGCCTGTATGTGGCGGTGCGCTATCTGAGTACGAGGATGTAGGTGAGTGTGGACATGATTTGGTGGATCGTCAGTATGTCGATCGAGCTTGAGCTTGTCAATGTATAGCGCTCTCAGCGGGGTTATCCCACCCGGGTTGTTGCACCCTGCCATCAAGGCCGGTCGAACCGCACTCAGGCGACTCGAAGACGATGAGGTGCCGGCCAAGCTGCGCAAGGTTGCTGCCCATCAGGGTGGCCGGCTTCCCGTTCCGCTCGCCAGGGCGCTCCTCGGAGCGCTCGATGAGGACGACTGGCTGCGCGAGAAGACGATCGAGGAGCTCGAGAAGGTCGACGCTGAGGCAGAAGGGCCTGCCGGTACCTCCGCCCTGTTCCTGCTCCGACCTGAGGGGTGGGAGTTTGAGCTCGGCCGCCGGGTCGAACGGCTCGCCCAGGGATCGGCCGCCGGCCGGGTGAGCGAGCTCGACGCCCTCGTCGCCCACGCCAAGACTCGTGAGAGCGAAGCCAAGAAGCGTTGGCAGGAGGCCAAACGACGGATCAAAGAGGTAGAGCGATTGCATCGCGACGAGGTTGACGAGGTCCGGGCACAGCTGCGAGAAGTCCGAGAGGCTGATCGGATCGAGGACGAGGAGCACGCCCGTCGACTGGCGGAACTCGAGGCGGCCCGCGCCGAGGCCGAAACCGCCCACCAGCAGGAAATCGCAGCTGGAGAGGCGCTCAAGGCCCGGCTTCTCAAGGCCGAGACCCTTCGTGCCGACGTCGAGAAGCGGGCGCAGTCGGGCGGCACCGCCTGGGGGAGTGGTGACCCGATCGCGCTGGCCCGCCACCTGGACACACTCGTGCGTACCGTCGAGGCCGATCCCGCCCTCCTCGAATTCACGAAGCCAACCCGGGAACGTGAGTGGAAGCTACCTCCGGGAGCCCGGCCAGACGATCGCAATGCCGTTGACTGGTTGGTGCGCCAACCCCGGCCCTTCACCCTCATCGTCGACGGCTACAACGTGACGTTCGGGCTGAGCGGCGGGCCGGACGCCGCCGCCCGGGAGCGAATCAACGAAGAGCTGTCACGGTTCAAGCTCCGAGCCAAGACCCCGGTCAATGTGGTGGTGGTCTACGACTCCGCCGTTAATCCCGAAGTGGAAACCGGCGCCGGGCCCGGCGGTATCTGGCTCCGGTTCACGAAGCTCGGCCTCACTGCCGACGACGAGATCCGACGGCTCGCCGCCGAAGCCGACGGACCGGTGGCCGTCGTCTCGAGCGATCGCGAGGTCCGGGAGGGGTCCGAGCAATTCGGCGCCATCGCCATCTGGTCCGAAGCCCTGATCGCCTGGATCAAGGGCCGCTGAGGCCCTACCGACCGATGGTCTTGCCGACCGAGCGCAGCTCTTCGCAGGTCTGGACGACCCGGGCGGCCATGGCCGTCTCGGCTGCCTTGAGGTACGTACGCGGGTCGTAGAACTTCTTGTTGCCGACCTCCCCGTCGATCTTCAGGACCCCGTCGTAGTTGGCCATCATGTGGCCGGCGATGGGGCGGGTGAAGGCGTACTGGTTGTCGGTGTCGACGTTCATCTTGATGACGCCGTAGTCGACGGCATCGTGGATCTCCGACATGAGCGAGCCGCTCCCGCCGTGGAACACGTAGAGGAACTGGGCATCCGGATGATTGGACTTCAGGGTGTCCTGGCACTCCTTGAGAATCTCGGGCCGCAGCTTGACGTTGCCGGGCTTGTATGAGCCGTGCACGTTGCCGAACGTGGCTGCCAGTAGATACGTGTGCTCGCCCGGCACGCCGAGGGCTTCGACCACCTTCATGACATCCTCGGGGGAGGTGTAGAGGTTGGCATTCTCGGCCGCCTCGACACCGTCTTCCTCGCCACCGACCACACCGGCCTCGACCTCGAGGAGCACATCGAGGGGAGTCATCTCCTCGTAGAGCTGGGCCGAGATCTTCAGGTTCTCATCGAGGGGGATGGCCGAGCCGTCGAACATATGGCTCTGGAAGAGCGGTGGTTTGCCCTCCGCGCGGCGTTGCCTGGCGATCTCGAGCAGTGGCCTGATGAAAGTATCGACCTTGTCGGCCTGGCAATGGTCGGTATGGAGGGCAAAGTTGACCGGATACCGGTCCGCCAGAGTGGACGCGAACTCGGCCAGCGCGGCGGAGCCGAGCGCCATGTCCTGAATGTGGGTGCCGCTGGCGAAGCTTCCGCCACCGGTGCTGATCTGGATGATCCCGTCGGACTCGGATTCGGCCAGGCCGCGCATAGCGGCATTCATGGTCTCCGATGACGTCACGTTGATGGCCGGGAATGCGTACTTGCCCTCCTGGGCGGCGGTGAGCATCGCCTTGTACTTGTCGGGCGTTGCGATGGGCATGAGTGGTCCTCCGTCTCAAGTTCTCAAGAGAACCCTACAGTTGCCCGATGCAGCCCAAACCCGGCGAAAGACCTGAAATCGGAGAGCCGGTCGTGGTCCAGTACTTCAAGTACTCGGGCGACCTCCACTGGCGTCACGACATGATCTATCTCGGCGACGACGAGCACGGGACCTGGCTGGGTGGTCCGGCCGGCACCACCATCCAGCGCGGCCACGAGCCTGCCAAGGAATGGCTGAGCCCGTTCGTGCAACTCATTGCCCCCGGCCGCTGGTGGACGCTGTTCTTCAACGGCGATTACTCAGATAAATACCGCGTATACGTGGATGTGATCACCCCCGCCACCTGGCCGACACCGGATCGGGTGGAGATGGTCGACCTGGATCTCGACGTGGTTCTCCACCACGACCGGTCGGTCGCGGTGCTCGACGAGGACGAGTTTCTGGCCCACTCCGAGCTCTTCTCCTACCCGGAGTCGATCATCGACCGGGCTCGCACAGCCGCCGCCGATCTCGTCCTCAAGTTGGAATCCGGGGAGGAACCCTTCGCCACGGCTGGGGAGCCCTGGCTGAGGTTGGTGGAATGAGTGTCTCTCCCCCCTCCGGAGCCCCAATCCACGGTTGTGCCCTCTGAGGTGCCTTCTGGTTCTTCCTCCCCTCCATGAGGTGAGGGGGCGAACCCTCCGGGTTCGTGCTCCGACGAAGGAGGAGGCGGGGTGGGGGCGGCATGGAACCAGCAAGCTATGTGGGTCCTATCCCAGCCACCCCTCCAGCAGCGCTGGGTCGTGGAGGTCCCGGCTGACCGGTGAATGTTGGCCGGTAACTCGTTACCGTTGCGGCTCAATGTCAAACCCCGTGCCACCTCCAGGCCGAGTCGGTCGCCTCGTCGTCACCGGTGACGGTTCGCACTCCGATGCCTACAGCGCCTTCGATTGGGGTCTCTTCGTGTCGATCTCCCTCATCTGGGGCGCCTCCTTTCTGTTCATTGCTCTCGGACTGCGAAGCCTGGCCCCCGGCGTCATCGCTGCCAGCCGTGTGATGCTCGGTGCCGGAGCGCTCGCCTTGTTCCCGCGGGCACGGAAGGCCATCGCGCGGGTCGACCGGGGAAGAGTGATAGCCATTGGAATCGCCGGCCAGGCCGCCCCGGCGCTGTTGTTCGCCCTCGCCGAGGAGCGCATCGACAGTGCTTTGGCCGGGATGCTGGTGAGCGCGGTGCCGATCATCACCGCCGTGCTGGTAACTGCCATCACCCGCCGGTTGCCGGGCCGCCCTCAGATGCTCGGTCTTTCCATCGGCTTCGCCGGCGTGCTGGCCCTCACCCTGCCGGCGCTGACCGATGTCTCGGGTTCGGGGGTGGGGATTCTCTTCGTGATGATGGCGATCTCGGGCTACGCCTTCTCGAACGTTCTCTACCCACCCCTTCAGCAGACCTATGGAGCGCTGCCGGTGATCATGTGGGCCCTGGTGGCGGCTTCGATCCTGCTGGCCCCGCTCGGTGTCCTCGGATTGGCCGACTCGAGTTTCGAGTGGGGACCGGTGCTTGCGGTCCTGATCCTCGGAGTGGTCGGGACCGGCATCGCCCGGGCCATGCATATGACGCTGGTCGGGCGAGTCGGCGCCAACCGGGGGACGATCGCCGGATACTCCATCCCCATCATCGCTCTCATCCTCGGAGTTGTTTTCCTCGATGAGACCGTCAAGGTGGTCCAGGTGGGAGGAGTGTTGTTCGCCGTCGCCGGCAGCTACCTCGTGAGCCGTAAGGAATCCTCAGCCGTCAGTCCAACCGCCCACCAGGGATCGACCGACGGTTAGCGGAGCGGGCTCACGAGACTTCCTTCGGTAGGCGGTTGGCGGTGGGCTCTCTCCGGTTAGCCTCTGGCCGATGAGCAACAAGAAGAAGGAATTGGGCGTAACGCCTCTCAGCGAGGACGTGTCTGCCTGGTACAACGAGATCGTTCTCAAAGCCGAGCTGGCCGATCGGGGACCGGCCAAGGGAACGATGGTGATCCGGCCCTATGGCTACACCATCTGGGAACTGCTGCAGGCCCAGCTCGATCAGCGATTCAAAGACACCGGCCACGTCAATGCCTACTTTCCGTTGCTGATCCCCGAGAGCTACCTCCACCGCGAGGCCGACCACGTTGAGGGGTTCTCGCCGGAACTGGCCGTCGTCACCCACGCCGGCGGCAAGAAGCTCGATGAGCCGCTCGTGGTGCGGCCCACGTCGGAGACTGTCATCGGCGAGATGTACTCCCGCTGGATTTCCTCCTACCGCGACCTCCCGGTACTCATCAACGCCTGGAACAACGTCGTGCGTTGGGAGCTGCGTCCGCGCATCTTCCTCCGCACCACCGAATTCCTCTGGCAGGAGGGCCACACCGCCCATGCCGATGAGGCCGAGGCGATGGAAGAGACCCTCCAGATGCTCGACGTCTACGCCGAGTTCGCCCGCAACGTGGCCGCCATCCCCATGATCGAGGGAGAAAAGACGCCGGGGGAGCGATTCGCCGGAGCGGTCCGCACCTTCACCATTGAAGGCATGATGCGCGACGGCAAGGCACTCCAGTCCGGCACCTCCCACTACCTCGGCACCAACTTCGCCAAGGCCTTTGATATCACCTACACCGACGTGAACAACGAGGTCCAGCACGTCCACACCACCTCGTGGGGCATGTCGACTCGCATGATCGGCGCGGTGATCCTGGCTCACGGAGACGATCAGGGTCTGGTCCTGCCACCCCGCCTTGCCCCGATCCAGATCGTCATCATTCCCATCGGTCGTGACGAGTCGGGCGAGGCCGCCCTCGCCAAGGCAAAGGAGCTTGCCGCCGAGTTGAAGGCCGGCGGCGTGCGGGTGCACGTCGACGACCGCGACGCCTCGCCCGGCTTCAAGTTCAACGACTGGGAGCTCAAAGGAGTGCCGCTCCGGGCCGAGCTCGGACCCCGCGACCTGGAGGCCGGACACGTGCTCGTCGCCCACCGGGTAGGGGAGCACGACGAGAAGGGCCGGGCGGTCAAAGAAACCATTCCCTTCGCCGATTTCGTCGCCCGGGTGCCTTCGATGCTCGATGAGTACCACGGATATCTGCTCGCCAGGGCCGACGCCTACCGGGAAGAGAACACGAGCGTCACCGACGACTGGGACGCCTTCGCCGACCAGGTGTCAACCGGATTCGCCCTCGCCTTCCATTGCGGCCGTCCCGAGTGCGAGGGCGACATCAAGTCTGCCAGCGCCGCCACGCCCCGCTGCATCCCCACCTACGGTGAAGCTGCCGACGGTGTGTGCATCCGCTGCGACAACCCCTCCGCCTACGGCAAACGAGTGGTGTTCGGCCGGGCGTACTGATCGGCTGTCGGCTATCG
>CAXMQV010000084.1:0-17074 GCA_964195905.1 uncultured Gammaproteobacteria bacterium | reverse complement strand
TCGAGGCTTTCGATCCTGAAGTGTTTGCCGTTCCAGGCGGGCCGGCGGTTCTCGTCTGAGATATCCGTTTCGGTCGAGAACTCCAGATGAAGCTCAACGCCAGGCGCCATATCGGGAATCGCCGGGATGGCGAAGTAGCCGGCATGCTCGTCTGTATGCAAGTTGGCCACGAACACGTAGTCGGGGTCGTCCCACTGCGTCCAGGCGATCTCGAAGCGATACGCACGCGGATCGGGCGGCAGCAGCCACCGGATCGGTCGGGAGCGAATGGTCGGATAGATCGAGTCGGCAAAAAGCCGGAGTCGGGTCATGGCGCCGTACAGCGATCCATTCTTGCCCCACAGGTACCGCAAGCCGCGGCGGGCCTTGGAGGGATAAACGTTCTCCTCGCCGTGCTCGTGGAACACGAACAGCTTCGTGTAGTGCTCGTTTGGCCACGGTGTGAGATGCACGTCGCGGATCTCGTGCCCGAGCGAAACGTAGGAAGGGACGTCGGTCAGGAACAAACCGACGAACGCCCGCACCACGTTTCCGCGCTGATAGAGATCGTCAAAGCGGGGATCGTCCTTGTCGGGAGTGATCACGGTGAAAGCAGGCGCGCATGCTCTGGTGGCGGCGAGGTCCAGGTACTGGCGGAATTGCACCATGAACTCGGGGCTGCCGATGGCGTTTGACTGGAGGTCGCCCTGGGTGACGTCGGCGTCGGCGGCTTCGAGGTGATCCAACTCCTCGCCGAACCCGAAGACATCGCGAGGCGGGAGGAACGTCTCGGCGAAGTAACCGAAGTACGGGACGCCGTTGCCTTCCCGGATCTGGTTCTTGACGGCTCCGAGAATGTCGTAGAACTCGTCGAGCTTCCCGGGAACGCCGTCGGGCCGCATCTGGACGTGGGACATATCCCCTCGCATGAAGTCGAATCCGAACCGGGCCTGGATGTCTGCGTAGTGGTCGGCCACGTACCCGAACACCTCAGGGCGAGGGCGGTCGAAGTCGATTTCCCAGTGCCGATTGTTGTCCTTGCGGCCATAGAGCCGGTACCGCGAGAGCGGATTGAACACCCGGGCGAATGGGCCGGGCTTGGCGATGACATAGTCCCGCCACGTGTTGCCGTCGGCGTCGACCACGAGGGCCTTGTTGCGGGTGTCGGCTTCGATACCTCGAAAGGGCGTGCCCATGGTGGCCGGCACCGGCTCGTAGCCGTACGAGGCGAGATGGGTGACCAGGTCGCCTCGGCGACTGTGACGCCCGATGCGATCGCCGGGAGAGCCAAACAATATGCGCAGCCGGTCTGCTTCGCTGAAGTCGTCACCGAAAAACTCGACGGCGTCGGTCGGGAAGGAGCTGTCGGGGGTCGACGGGCCCACTGTGTCGAGCCAGCGGAGGATCTCCTGTTCGACCTCGAGGTGGAGGTCCTCGGAATGATCCACGATGCGCACGTCCTGGCGTTGCAGCCACTCGAAGAAGTGTGGCTGGGCGAGCGACATCTCCGAATAGCGGTCGGTGTGGGGGATCACGTCCATGCCGATGGTTCGGCCGGTGGCGTGGATCAAATTGATGACGGCCCGCAGCTGCGCTTCGGCCGAGTCGAGGTGCGGTACGACGGCAGCGAGTTCAGCGTCGTAGAACTCGCTGTTGAGCCGCCAGGAGGCCATTCCATAGAGGCTGTCGACCACCCCGGGTTCCCAGATCGGGAGCAGGTGGACCGAGTCGATGGCCTCGGGAACCGTCAGCAGATACTTGACGACGCTCCAGAACGTCTGGACCGTTCGCACATTGATGCCGACCATGTTGCTTGTTTTCAGCCAGGCCCCGTTCTCCCAACCTGCCACCGGTGAGCCGATCTCCGGGGGAAGGCCGGCAGCCGGGATCTCCGGGTCCGTGTGCTCGCGGGCGAGCGCGACGTCCACCCGGTCGCCGAGGCGACCCTTGAGGATGGCGAGCACGCTGTCGGCGGACAGGCCGATGGCGGTCTCGGGTAGCAAATTCGGGACAAATGAGGTTTCTCCGCTGCCGTAGGCGGCCACGTAGTCGGCTTCGTGCTGCTCCCAGGCGTCGTGGAAGCCGCGATAGACGCGGGGAACGTGGATAGCCACTCGTTCAGCCTTTCGGGAACTCGACGTCGTAGGCGCGGGTGATGACAACGTCGGCCAGTTCGCGGTGCTTCGAGATGATGTCGTGCTCGATGGTGAGCACGTCTTCGATGAACGGGTCGAAGTCCTCCCGTCCGCGCTTCATGCGATGCTCCATGGTGTCGAGCCGATTGCGGGCAATGAACACGCGGGTATCAACGTTCTCGAGGAGGCTCGTGTAGGTCCCTTCCGCGATCACGACGGTGGCGTCGCGCAGGTCCATTGTCTCGGTGTCGATGCGGTCCTCCTCGTAGCTCACGAGCGGCTTCTCGACCTCATCGGCCCCGTCGAGGGCGGCCTGAAGATGGGCGTCGAGCAGATCGAGTCGCACCTCGCCCGATCCCACCCAGGAGATGTCTTCCCGGCGGGTCCGATCATTGGTCCTGGGCGGATGGACGAAGTAGTCGTCCTGTTGATAGATGGCACTGATGGTGCCCCCCGCCGCGAATGCTTCGGCGATGGCCTGGGCGGTCTCGGACTTGCCGCTTCCGGACTCGCCGGCAACGGTGATGGTGTAGCGGCCAGGCTTGGCAGCAGCCGCCTCGGCGATGTGGTCGACGATGAGGGCGGCCGCCGCCCGATGATGATCCTCGACAATGATGATGTCGCCGCGCACAGGTGCCTCCGGGGAAGATTGCCCCGTGAGATTACCTGACCGGTCGCGCGGTCCAAGGGGAATTCTCGAGCAGCCCGTGGCTACGCTCAGGCCGTGTTCACGATCCCGAATCTCATTTCCCTCATTCGCCTCGGGCTCATCCCGGTATTCCTGTGGCTGCTGTTCGGCAAGGACGATCCAGCCGGCGCCGGGACGGTGTTCTTTGTCATCGCCTGGACCGACTGGATCGACGGCTACCTGGCACGACGACTCAACCAGGTTTCGGAGCTCGGCAAGATCCTCGACCCGCTGGCGGACCGGGTGGCGGTGGCGGTGGCAGTCGTCTTCGGGTGGGTGGCCGGGGTGCTCCCACCGTGGTTCGCGGCTGCCCTCATTGTGCGCGAGTCCCTCGTGGCGCTGGCCGCCGTCGCCATCGTCGTGCGCGGCGCCGAGCGCACGGTGGAGGTTCGCTACCTCGGGAAGCTCGGCACCTTCATCGTCTACAGCGCCGTGACCTGGTTCTACTGGGCCGAAGGCTGGGACTGGCGCTGGCTCGAGATCCTGGCATTGGTGGGTGGGACCATCGGGCTGGCTATTTATTACTTCGTGCTGGGCGACTACGGGCGCGATGTGAGGGCTAAATTGGCAGCAGTGGACAACGGGAGCAACGAATGAACACACCAGAGGATCTTGCCTACACCGCCGAGCACGAGTGGATTTCCGAACTCGCCGACGGCAGGCTCAAGGTCGGCATCACCGATTTCGCCCAGGACGCCCTGGGTGACGTCGTGTACGTCGATCTTCCCGAGGCCGGAAGCAGTTTCGAAGCCGGGGGAGTAGTGGCCGAGGTCGAATCGACCAAGTCGGTCTCGGAGATCTACATGCCGGTCGCCGGCACCATCGACGACACGAACGAGGCACTTGCCGACAGCCCCGATCTCGTGAACGCCGATCCCTACGGAGCCGGCTGGTTCTTCATCATGACTCCGGCCGCCGATGCCGACCGCAGCGCCGTCATCGACGCAGCCGCCTACATAGCCCTCACCGAGTAGGGAAACGCCTGCAGCGTTGCGTGCGGCAACCCTCAGGGTTGCTTCGGGGAGGGTGCTGGCGCTTCGACACGTTCTCTCGTCGGCCTGCCCGTCGCCATTCTCTTGCTGGGAACGACCCTCTCCCAACCCCCTCACACTTCATGGGAGGGGAGGAAACGGCTGGTAGCTGGTAGCTGGTAGCTGGCAGCTCGCTCTAGAAGGCGCAAGTAGGTCGCACCCTGGAACTACGATGGTCTCATGGACGGAGATCAGCACGTTCCCGAGGAGGAACAGCATCCCACCGTGACCTTCCTGCCGGTGGATCCCGACAACGAACCCGCGGTCGGTCTTCCATCACAGGTTGAGGGTGTGGCGGGATATGCGCTGGTGGTCGATCGCGGTCCACGGGCCGGTCTCACCTGGGTGCTCGAGCCGGGAACCACCACTATTGGCCGGGGTCCCGATCAGGACATCTTCCTGGACGACGTTACGGTGAGTCGACGCCATGCCGAGCTCACCATCGGCCTCGGAGACGAGCATCAGATCAAGGATGCCGGGTCGACAAACGGCATCTACATAAACGGCGAACGACTCGACGAAGCCCCGGTGGCGGCCGGTGATGAGATCATCATCGGGAAGTATCACCTGCTTCTGGTGCACGGCGATGGCTGACTCCCGGGTCAGGACCATCGGAGAAGTCATTAACAGCCTGCGGGGAGAATTCCCTGAGATCACGGTCTCGAAGGTTCGATTCCTCGAGACGAAAGGGATGGTCCGGCCTCGCCGCAGCAAATCGGGCTACCGCGAGTTCAGCTCAGAAGACGTGAGCCGCATCCGGTACATCCTCCAGCAACAGCGTGATCACTTTCTGCCGCTCAAAGTGATCAAGTCGAAGCTGAACGCATGGGAGCGGGGCGAGGTCCCGCCCGACGGCCCGAGCGGTCCGCCTGCCGACACCTACTTCGCTACGTCACCGACAGAGATGAGCCGGGACGAGCTGAGCAGGGCCGCCGGCCTGGCTCCCGTCGACCTCGAGCTTCTCATCGAGAACAAGGTCATCCAGCCGGTCCGGGCGCCCGGAGCCGACGAGGTGTTCGGGAGTGATGACCTAGCCGTCGCCCAGGCAGCTGCCCGGCTGCTACGCAATGGCCTCGAGGCGCGACACCTCAGAACCCTTCGGCTCGGCGCCGAGCGGTCGAGCGAGCTCCTGCATCAGCTCACCATCCCGCTGCTCCGCCACGGGAACCCGGACACCCGCCGGAGAGCTGCTGAAGTGCTGGCCGACTGCGCCCAGGCGACCGGTGAGCTTCAGCAGGCCATCCTCCGTTCCACCTTGGCGGGGTACCTCGGGGACTAATTGGCACTCCTACTCGTCCTGGCACTCGCCTTCCCCTCCACAATCTTGCGCGCTCCCGGCCCGGCCCCGGCGCTCCCTGGTGCGCTGACGGCCCATTCCTGGGTGCTCTACGACGACACTTATGACTTCGAGATCGCTTCATTCCGGGCCGATCGGTCCGCTCCCATGGCATCGATCACGAAGCTCATGACCGCGCTCCTCGTCGTGGAGAACGTCGATCTCGACGAACCGGTCGCGATCAGCCGTCGGGCAGAGGCGACCGGTCACAAGCAGATCCGCCTCGAACGCGGCGAGACCTGGTTGGTTGGCGAGTTGCTCGAGGCTGTCATGGTGGTTTCGGCCAACGACGCCGCCATCGCTCTTGCCGAGCACGTCGGCGGTTCGGTCGGCGAGTTCGTCGAGCTGATGAACGAGCGAGCGGCCGCTCTCAGGCTCACCGAAACCGCATATACGAACCCGCATGGGCTCGATGGCGTTGGGCATCATACGAGTGCCCGCGATGTGCTGAACCTGGCCCGCCACGTCATGGCCGTTCCGACCCTGGCATCGCTGGCCGCTCAGAAAGAGGCCAGGTTGGTGGACGGGAACGGAACTGTCGCACGCTGGAGATCGACCAACGAGCTGCTCGGCAGTTTCGAAGGCGCCATCGGCGTCAAGACGGGTTGGACGACCGGGGCGGGCGACGTCCTGGTTGCGGCGGCGGAGCGCGACGGCCGCCGGCTCTACGCCGTCGTAATGGGCTCGGACGATGCAAACGCCGATGCCGCCCGGCTGCTCGAGTATGGATTTGCGGTGTTCGGGGAGGCCGAGCGTAGGCTGGTGCCTCTGATGGAAGATCGCCACAAGGCCCGGGTGCTACGGGCAACTCTCTCGAAGGACGTCGTCGCCCGGCTCGCCCACCTGCGTGGCCTCTACAAGCGTGAGGAAGCTGCATGGGAGTAGAACCGGTTGTTAGCGAAGTCGTTACGAGAGAGGCTCTCACCGCCCGGGTGGCTGAGCTGGGAGCGGAAATCTCGGCCGACTACGCAGGCAAGACGCCGGTGGTGGTCGGTGTCCTCAACGCCGCCCTGCTGTTCATGGCCGATCTCGTCCGGTCCCTCGAAATGGATCACGAAGCCGAGTTCCTGGCAGTCACCCGCTTCGGAGAAGGCGGGCGAGTGCGCATCAACATGGACACGAGCATTTCGCTCCAGGGACGTCACGTGATCCTCGTGGAAGATCTGGTCGACACGGGGCTGACGCTTTCGTTCCTCCGCGAGCTCTTCGAGACCCGCCAGGTCGCATCGCTTCGCACCGTCACACTCATCGACAAGGCGCTCCGACGCATCGTGGAGGTTCCGCTCGAGTACCGCGGCTTTGAGGTCGGCGAGGAGTTCCTGCTCGGGTACGGGCTCGACTACGGAGGCCGCTACCGCAATCTGGACTCGCTGTGGGCGGTTCAAGACTTCGCACGTTTCACCGCCGACCCCGAGGTCCTCCAAAGGACAATCGCGACCGGTGATAGGGTTGCCGGGTGAGCTACGGAATCCCAATGGAACTGGTCGGAGTTCGAATCGAATTGCCGACGAACCAGCCGATCGTGTTGCTGCGGGAGTCGGGCGGGCTGCGCTACCTGCCAATTTGGATTGGGGCCACTGAAGCCACCGCCATTGCGTTCGCCCTCGAAGGCGTTGAGCCGCAGCGACCGCTCACGCACGACTTGCTGCGCGATGTGACCGTGGGTCTGGAAGCCACCATCGACCGGGTTGTCGTCAACGACCTGCGGGAAGGCATCTATTACGCCGACCTCGTCCTGACAAACACGGCAGGGGAAGTGGTCATCTCCGCCCGGCCCTCCGATGCCATTGCCCTGGCGGCCCGCACCGATGCCAAGCTCTACGCCTCGGCCGAGGTCCTGGAGGAAGCCGGGGTTGAGATCAAGGAAGACGACGACGAGGAAGCGGAAGTGGAACGCTTCCGAGAGTTCCTCGACAACGTCCAGCCCGAGGATTTCACCGGCGGCTCATGACCGCTGAGCAGCGCCTCACCACAGCCGGCGTCCTGCTCCTCGCATTGACCCTGTTGGGCACGGTCGGCTACGCGATCCTTGAATCGGCCCCGGTGTTCGAATCCCTCTACATGACCGTCATCACCATCTCGACGGTGGGTTATGCCGAGGTTTTCGACGTTGGCACGGCCGGCCGGATTCTGAGCATGGTGCTGGTGGTTCTCGGTGTCGGTTTGGTTTTCTACACTGCGACTGCGGCGGTGGAACTCATCATCGCCAATCAACCGAAGAGGCGGATGAGAGCCCTGGAACGAGACATCGACAAATTGCGCGGCCACTACATCGTGTGCGGCTTCGGCCGCGTTGGCCGCAATGCCTGGCAGCACATCGTCGACGATGGAAAGCCGGTCGTCGTGATAGACAACAACCCGGACAAAGTCGAAGGTGCCGCCGCCGCCGGGGCGCTCGTCGTCGAGGGCGATGCCACCCACAACGAGATCCTCGAACGGGCCGGGGTCACCAGGGCCGCCGGGCTGGTCGCTTCAGTAGCCGACGACTCTGACAACCTCGTCATCGTTCTCTCGGCCAGAACCGCTCACCCGGGACTGCTCATTACCGCCCGCGCCAACGAAGGTGAAGCCGAGGAGAAGCTCGTCATGGCTGGCGCCGATCGAGTGGTGGCTCCTCCCAAGGTCGGCGGCCACCGGTTGGCCGCCCTGGTGCTCCATCGCGAACTGGCCGACTTCGTCGATCTCGTCCATGGAGGCCGCACCGTCGAATTCAAGGTGGAGGAGTTCCAAATCGACGTATCGTCGCAGCTGGCCGGAGTGAGCTTGCGGGAGTCGCAGATCCGCGGCCGTTCGGGAGCTATGGTCTTCGCCGTCGAAGAGCCGGGTGGGGGACTGATCGTGAACCCCGATCCCGATCTCATTTTCGTGGTTGATGCCCGGATCGTCGCCATTGGAACCGATGATCAGCTCGCTCGGCTCCGGACCCTCGTCGAGTCCTCCTGAGCCGTCCCCGGGCCTCGATTCCCTAGTTATCCACAGGGGCTGTTGACAACTTCGCGTCCTCGCGGTAGATTTCACGTTTGGAATTACGAACGTGTAAGCTAATCGCCGAGGAGGATGGGAATGCCCCAGGACGGATATCGAGCACCCCAGGTGTGCAAGCTGGTGGACATCACCTATCGCCAGCTCGACTATTGGGCCCGCACCGGCCTCATCACGCCTTCCATCCAGTCCGCCCACGGTTCGGGTAGCCAGCGCCGGTACGCCTTCAGCGACATCATTCAGCTCAAGGTCGTCAAACGCCTCCTCGACGCTGGCATGAGCCTGAAGAAGATCCGCCAGGCGATCGACATCCTCGCCCAGCAGATGCAGACCGACCGGCCGCTCGCCGATGTGACCCTACTCTCGGACGGCAATACGATTTACGCAGCCCACAATCCATCCGAGGTCGTCGACGTGTTCCGTCGCGGCCAGGGCGTCTTCGGCATCGCCGTCGGTCCCGTCCAGGACGAACTGGAAGGCCAACTTCACGAACTCTTCCCCGAGTCAGAAGAGGAAGCAGAGGTGGGCGCTCCGCCCGCCATAACCGCGGAGGCCACCTGAGAACGAACCGAGACTCGGAAGCCGTACCTCCATCCGAGACCGAGGATTTTGCGCATCACAGCGAGCGACAGTTCGCCCGACTGCTCGATTTCTATGGAATCAACTGGGAGTACGAGCCGACCGCCTTTCCCATCGAATTCGATGATGCCGGAGAAGCGCTGAAGTACTTCACCCCCGACTTCTACCTGCCCGAAGAACGCATGTACATCGAGATCACAACGATGAACCAGCGGCTGGTCACAAAGAAGAACAAGAAGGTCCGCCGGCTCCGCGAGGTGCACCCGGAGGTGCGCTGCAAAGTCTTCTATCAGCGTGACTACTTGCACTTGTTGCTCAAGTACGGGCTCGAGGAGACGACCGGGGAATTGCCTGCTCCGACCCGGCTCCCCGGCCCCCCGCAGGTCACCGATCTCGGGGAGCGACGCGGGGTAGGCTGACACTTCGTATGCCAGCTTCTCCGCTCGACTCACTTCACCGCGAACTGGGAGCCCGGTTCGTCGACTTCGGCGGATGGTCGATGCCGGTTCAGTACGAGAGCGTGCTGGATGAACATCGGGTGGTCCGCGAGGCCGTCGGGGTCTTCGATGTCTCACATCTCGGCCGGGTCCGGGTATCGGGCGCCGGATCATCCGAAGTGCTCCGGAACCTGTTCTGCAACGACATCGGAACAATCGGCCCGGGTCGCGCCCAGTACACGATGCTCCTCAACGATCGCGCTGGCGTGGTCGACGACATCATCGTCTGGCGCATCTCCGATGACGACTACATCGTTATGCCAAACGGCGTCAACATCGACGATGTCGGCGGCGCCCTCGAGCGCGCCGCACCCAAATCTGTCACCGTTGTGGGCAATCGTGAGGAGACAGCTTTGCTGGCGGTGCAAGGGCCCAAGGCGCCCGATCTGCTCGAAGCAGTGACCGGCTGGCGGCCGCGCCGCTTCAGGGTCGATTCCGTCGACTTCGGCGGAGCGACCTTCCCGGTGGCCGGGACCGGCTACACCGGTGAATTGGGAGGCGAGCTCATGGTGCCCAATGCCCAGGCCGAGGGCCTCATGCGGGCCCTTCTCGAAGCGGGGGGCGCCCCGGCCGGCCTCGGAGCTCGCGATCTCCTGCGCCTCGAAATGGGATATCCGCTGTGGGGCCAGGACCTCGACGAGGAGACCTCCCCGCTCGAGGCGGACCTGGCCTGGGTCGTCGAATGGGACCACGACTTCGTCGGGAAGAAGGCGCTGCGGCGCCAGCACCGCAAGGGCGTCGCCAAGAGCCAGGTCGCCTTCGTCATGAAGAGTCGCCAGATTCCGCGGACGGGCCATGCCCTCCGGGCGGGTGGCAGTGTCGGGTCCGTGACCAGCGGCAACTTCAGCCCCGTTCTCGGCAAGGGGATCGGGCTCGGGTATCTGTCTCCCTCACCGGTGTTCCACCGCTATTCACAGCTCGACGGCGATCCCGATCCCCAGCTCGAGATCGAGATCCGCGGTGAGTGGGAGCCCGTCTCGTTGGCGTCGACTCCCTTCATCAAAAAAGGCTGATGGCAGAGAGCAACCCAAAGAGCCGGCCGAACGTGCTCGGCATCGATGTCGGCGGCTCCGGGATCAAGGGCGGGATTGTCGATCTCGCCATAGGTGAGTTGATTACCGATCGGCATCGGATCCCCACACCCCGGCCGGCCACTCCGAAAGCCGTGGCCGCGGTTGCGCGGAAGTTGGTGGATCACTTCAGCTGGGAGGGGGCTGTCGGTGTGGCCGTTCCCTCGGTCGTCCGACACGGCATCGTGCATTCGGCGGCCAACATCGACAAGTCGTGGATTGGGGAGGACGCCGTCAAGCGATTCTCGAAGGCCCTGGATCGTCGGGTCCGTGTGCTCAACGACGCCGACGCCGCCGGGCTGGCCGAGCTTCACTACGGACACGCCAGGGACTACGCCGACGGTGTGGTCATTCTCCTTACCTTCGGCACGGGAATCGGCAGCGCAATATTCGTTGAAGGTCAGTTACTTCCCAACAGCGAGCTCGGCCACCTCGAGTTCCACGGCAGCGACGCCGAGCACTGGGCGAGCGCCAAGGTTCGGGAAGACAACAAGCTGTCCTGGAAGGCGTGGGGGAGGCGGGTGAACGAGTATCTCAACCATCTCGAGTTCCTGTTTTCGCCAGATGTCTTCATCGTCGGAGGTGGCGTGAGCCGGAACGCGAAGCTGTTCTTTCCCTACCTGAAGACCTCAGCCCGTATCATTGCAGCGGACCTCGAGAACCGTGCCGGCGTGGTCGGCGCGGCCTGGTACGCGGCTCAAGAAGGAGCGCCATGAGCGACATGAAACGAGAGACATCGCGAACGGGAGTGGAGTTGGCCACCCGGGAGTGGCTGCCATCGGGGAAACCGAAGGCCAGCATCCTCATCGTGCATGGGTTGGCCGAGCATTCCGGTCGATATGAGCACGTGGCTGAAGCACTGACGGCGCGCGGGTTCGCCGTGCACGCCTATGACCAGCGCGGTCATGGCGAGTCCGGCGGCGTCCGTATCCATGTCGACGATTGGGACAATCTTCTCGATGACGTCGAGGACCGGCTCTCCGCTATGGCTTTTGAGATGAAGGGCCCGACCGTTCTGTACGGTCATTCGATCGGCGGCCTCGTGGCTCTCGACTACTGCCTCAGCCGCTCGGAGGTATTGCCCGATCTCCTCGTCCTCTCAGGGCCCGCCATCCAGGCAACGCTCGCCAAGTGGAAACAGATCCTGGCGCCAATCCTGGCCAAGATTGCACCGAAAGCCAGCTTGCCTCTCGATCTCGAAGGTCACCAGCTTTCCCGTGATGAGGCGGTCGGCGAGGCCTACTTCAACGATCCTCTCGTCGAGACGAAGGCCACCGCCATGTTCGGCGCCGAGGCCCTCAAGGCCCAGAAGCGAGTGGGTGAGATGATGGATGCGCTCAAGATCCGCACCTTCTTGATCGCCGGCGGCAATGACGAGATCATCCCCCCGCATTCGTCACACAGTCTCGGTGAGGTGCCCGGAGTCGACCGCAAGCTCTACCCGAACCTCCGCCACGAGATTCACAATGAGCCGGAAGGCCCCGAGGTGATCGCCGACATTGCCGACTGGCTAGACGCTCACCTCTAGATCTTCCCCGCCTGGGTTCTTCTCTCCCCCCGGAGGGGGGAGTACCGGCGGAGCCGGGGAAGGGGGCTTTTGGATGGCTCGGAATACGCCCCCTCCGCCCCTACGGGCCACCTCCCCCTCCGGGGGAGGAAAACACAGCCACCCCACACCCGCGGATACAAGGTCGAGGCCGGCTGGGCGAGTCCAGGACCCCACCGAGGTCGCCCTACAGACTGCTTCCGAGGTTCCGGTACTCGTCATCGATCTCGTCGATGAGCTGGCGCCGCTCGGGCCATTCACCGAAACCGGTTTCGAGCGCGCAGCGAGTCACGGCATGGAAGTCATCGATCCCGAATCCGTGATGGTCGGCGAGAAGCTGGAACTCCCTGGTCATAGAGGTGGCGGACATGAGCCGATTGTCCGTGTTGATGGTGACGGCGAAGCCGGCCCGATGCAGGAGGCCGACCGGATGGTCTTCCGGGGTGGGGTAGATCGCGGTGTGGAGGTTGGATGACACGCTCACCTCTAGCGGCACCCGCAGATCCCGGACATAGGTGGCAAGCGGTCCGAGCTCGACGATGGCTCCGTCGGCGACGGTCGTGTCCTCGATGATCCGTACCCCGTGGCCGATTCGCCTGGCGCCGCATTGGTGGATGGCTTGCCAGATCTGGCTGGTCCCGTCGCCTTCCCCGGCATGGACGGTCACCGGCAGGTTGGCGTCCTCAACGTGCTGGCACGCAGTCCGGTAGGAACTGTTCGGATATCCGGCTTCGGGGCCGGCCAGATCAAAGCCAACCACACCGAGATGCCGACTGGCGACGGCCAGCTTGGCGATGTCCTCGGAATCGTGCATCTGGCGCATCGCATCCACGATCAATCTCGAGATGCAACCGGTGGCTTGCTCGCCTGCACGAATCCCGGCCGCCACCGCAGCCATTACCTCGGTCCGCTCCAGGCCGCCGGCGGTATGGAGCGAGGGAGCGAACCGAATCTCGGCGTAGCGGACGCCATCGGCGGCCAGGTCCAGGATCGCCTCATACGCCACGCGCTCGAGAGCAGGTTGGGTCTGCATGACGGCCAGGGTGAGGGAGAAGGCCTCCAGATAGTTCTCGAGTGAGCCGGACTCTCCCTGATAGAACCAGGCGGCGAGTGCTGCGGGCTCGCCGGCAGGCAGGCTCTCATATCCGATGTCGGCGGCCAGCTCGAGCACCGTCGCGACTCGTAGTCCTCCATCGAGGTGATCGTGAAGGAGCGCCTTGGGGAGCTCAGCCAACGTGGGTTCCATCTGACTGTAAGGCCACCGACGGGGAGGCGGCCGGCAGCCACCAGCGGCGCCGCACGATCACCTCTCCGTCCACCTGCGCTTCGATTACCTCGCCGGGGTAAAAGCCGACGGCTTCAAAGAAGGACTCGGCGGCCAGGTGTCCGAGCATGACGTCGGAGCACATAGGGAGCTCCGGGGCGAGGCTGCGCATACGATCGATCAGCCGGCTGCCCACCTCGATGTTGCCGCCGTCCCGGCAGTGCAGCGTGGCCACCACCACGCGGTCATCCTCTGGCATCGCTTCGGCGAACCCGACGGTCCTCCCATCTTCAACTACCAGGAAGCAGAAGTGCTTGAGGAGTCGCTCGGCGAGGATGGACGGTGTGTAGTTGGCATCGAGCGCCCGGTTGATGGTCTCGGAGGTGACGAGGCTCGCGTAGGCGCCCCACCACACCTCGTGGGCGAGGCGGCCGATCTCAACGAGATCCGCCCGGTTGGCGGAGCGCACGTCCACATCGCCAACCTACTCCTCTCGTTTCAGGCGGGAGAGACGCCCGATCGTTAACGGGACCTTTCGCGCTCTAGATGGGTCGTAATGATGCTGGGCTATGAAGGAGTAGGCGGGAAATGTGGCAGGCGGCCGTCGGTGCCCTCATCGGGTATCTGTTTGCGCTCTGGTGGGTGCGGCGCGATGGCGTAAGGAAGTTGAGGCCGTCCGGGGAATGTTCGCGGCCCGTCTGGATGCACGGGAGACGGAGATCCTCGACCTGCGCGACAGTTTCGACAAGAGCCAGCGAGCCGTCGCCGCCTTCGAGCGTCGATCCCGGTCCTTGAATCGGCCGTAGCCACCAACGTCGACCAGGCACTCAACGGCGAGCGAGCCCCGGCCGGGTCCCCTCAGCACCCCGTCTAGTAGCCTCGCGGCTATGTCCGAGAAGATCTACAGCACCGACTCTTACGCCCGCGACATGACCGCCACCGTGATCGACGCAGACCGGGAAGACGGTCGCGTGTTGCTCGATCGAACCGTGTTCTACCCGGGTGGTGGGGGACAGCCCCATGATGTCGGAGCTCTCTGGGTCGGTGATGACAAGCTTGACGTCGCTCGGGTCACCGTCGATCGCCAGGGCGTCTGGCATTGGCTGGAGGGCGGACTGCCGACTTCCGGCACGGCGGTCCGTGGCGAGATCGACTGGGACCATCGGTATGCCCTCATGCGTACCCACACCGCCATGCATGCGTTGTGCGGGGTTGTCTGGGAGCGATTTCAGAGCCCGGTAACCGGAGGGAACATGTCACCGGGGGAGGGCAGGCTCGATTTCGACCTGCCTGACTGGGATGCCAGCCACAAGTTCCCGATGGAGGAGGAGCTCAACGCCCATCTCGCGGCCGCCCTCGAGGTGACAGTGGCGTTCCTGCCGCGGGATGAAGCCGATGCCGACCCGAGCCTCATCCGCACGAAGGTGAGCCTGCTCCCGCCCGATTTGCGGGAGGTGCGAATCATCGACATTGTGGGCCTCGACCGCCAGGCCGATGGTGGCACCCATGTGCATCGGACCGACGAAGTCGGGACCGTTCAGATCGTGAAGGTGGAGTCCAAGGGGAAGGGCTTCCGGCGGATTCGCCTGGCTCTCGCCGACTAGGACGACGTCTCGGAAACTCCGGGGTACGTGACCCTTCTTGCCTATCATGGCGGCTCGGAAAGGATTATTTGATGAAGGTTTGGATCGATCAAGATCTCTGCACCGGCGATGGTCTCTGCGAAGAGATTGCTCCCGACGTGTTCCAGGGCCGTGATGACGGTTTGTGGATCGTGAAAGAGGAAGCAAAGCACTTCGGCACCGCCACCATCTTCGACGGCGCAGAAGGCGAAGGGCATAGCTCCGATGGGGCCGGTGGTCTCGCCCGCGTGCCTGACGGCATGGAAGACACAGTGATCGAAGCCGCCGAGGAATGCCCCGGCGAGTGCATCTTCATCGAGCCCTAAAAGGGTCGCCGGTCGCCAGTCGCCTGTCACCGGCCTCAAATCCGCATCTCCCTGGTGGACTGCTCTAACGCGCGCTCTGCTGTGCGTTGGTTGGTTTCCTCCCCCGGAGGGGGAGGTGGCCCGCAGGGCCGGAGGGGGCGCTCAATCTCCCGGTCAGGGGCCGCCCCCCTCCCCGGCTACGCCGGATCTCCCCCCCCTCCGGGGGGAGAGATCACCCCACATGCCATTGACTGCGGTTATACAGTGCTGTTGCCCTATTGGGTACGTACTGGTACGCTTACCCAGCGCTGAAGAAGGGGTCGAGACGTGGCCGGCAAATGGCGTGCCGCCATTGCATTCGGAATGATCGTGGTAATGCTCGCCGCCCTCGTGTGGTTGCTCGTCAATGACGACGACTTAGACCGCGAGGCGGTGCCCACAACGCAGCTGACGGTCGCACCAAACACCACAACGACCGGTGCGACGACAACCACCACGGCGGTTGAGACCACGACGACCTCCCTCGACCCGGATGCCCGCGTCGCCGAGGTGGCACGGATCCTCGAAGACCGTTGGGTAGGTCTCTATGACGCCATATTTCGCCAAGACGAGTCAAGTCTGGCAGACATCGTCGCTGTCCAGCCGCTGTACGACGCTGCCGTTGACGGCATGGCAGGTGCGATCGAGTTCACGAGCGCCCCTACCGCTGAGACGATGACGGTCACTCTGATTGACATACTGCTTGACAGACCTGATTGCTTGGTTGTCCACTTCAATCGCGACCTCAGCGGTGCAATAGCGGATGGCGTCTCGGCAGATGGCGTCCAAGTGCTCTGGCCTCGGGACGACGGCTCGTACCGGCTTGCGCGGACGTGGACCAACCCCGCGGACCTTTGGCAGGACGATTGCGACCTCATGGATAGGTCCGATATCCCATGAGGAGTAAGGCGCTGTCGGCCGTGGTCACGCTCATGCTTCTGCTTAGTCTTCCTGCGCACGCCCAGTCATCGGAAGCGACAGATTGCTGGACCGACACAACGCTTATCAACGGCCTTCCTGCCGAAGTGACCGTTTGCCTACTGGAGGGCGGCTCGATTGAGGTCTACACGTCGGGCTCGGACCCTCCCCGCATGATCGATATCAATCTCGGGTATGACGCTCTTGGCACCGAGTGTTGGTGGCGGACGGCATACGACACCCCTTGGGTTGAGTTGGGCGTTGACAGCGACAACGTAGCCCAGGTCGGCTATCACCCTCCAGGGGCCGCAGGCACCGTGCTGGATGCCTACATCCGAGCGTGTACAAGCCAACCGAGCGAGACGGACAACACGTTGGCGGCGGCATGGGAGGTCGCCAACCGGCATGTGCACGAGATACCGGATCCCATTTTCAACCCGGCCGTGGGTATCACCGGGCTCGAGACCTACCTCGAAGTTGTAGTGCCAGCACCAATCACCGATTCGTTGGTTTCGCCGCTGGGAACCACGGTGACGGTTGAGATCAAGGTGGCCCAGGTGTTAGTCGAGTGGGGTGACGGGGAATCGGACAACTACACCGAAACGACGTTCCCTCGACTGACCGGGTACCCGGACGGCATTGCCCGCCACATCTATGAGACGAAGACATGCCCGACTCCCGGCGGTCCCCGCTGTCACCCGGATCTCAGCGATTACGAGATCCAGGTCGAGTTCGACTGGTTCGTCCAATGGCGAGTGGGAGCCGGAGCCTGGAGCACGATCGCCGTTCCCAACACAACCAACCTCATCAGCTACGACGTCGACGAAATCGTCACCCGGACCGTCACCAACCCATAGGGGACCCTTCTGACTGGTGACCGGCGACCGGTGACCGGTGACAGCGAGTCGGCCCCACGGGCCGACGAGCTAATGCGTTCAGGTAGGCCGGTGCTTGTGCTCGGCCCGCGCTTTGATGCGCTTTCCGAAGAGGCCGCGGCGGGCTTCGAGTCGTACTGCGTAAGCGAACCCCATCAGCGAGTGCGCCACCAGAACCTGCGCCCCACCCTCTGAGTAGGTTCGGTAG